>JBEKCN010000273.1:0-5733 GCA_050014855.1 Streptosporangiaceae bacterium
GGCGGCGACCTCGAACTCATTCGTGATCAGCATCGGGTCTCGTTCCTGAGGTAGGAAGCCGGGTCTTTCCCGAACGCGCCGTGGCAGCCGGCGCAGCAGAAGTAGTAGGTAACCCCCTCGTGCGCGAGCGGGTACGCGCTGGGCCCGGCGGTTACGGTCATCCCGCACACCGGGTCCACTGCGTCCTCATCTCCGGACGGTGCGGCGGGCCCGGATGATGCGGCGCCTCCGGGCAATGGGGCGGCCGCCGACGGTGCGGTAGCCCCGGAGTCTGCGGCCGGACCAGCTCCCGCGGCAGCCAGTGCCCCCGAGGCGCGGAGCTTGACCAGCTCGGCGAGGATCGCCACGGCGATCTCGCGGTGCGTCGTGGGCCCCAGGTCCAGGCCGGCTGGGACGTGCACCTTGTCGAGTTCCTCGGCGGGCAGGCCCCGCTCGGCCAGGTAGCCGAGCACGGCCGCGCCCCGCCGGGCTGAACCGACCAGGCCGACATAGGCTGGCCGGGCCGCGATCGCCTCGGTGACGGCTTCCTCGTCGTGATGCCCCTGGGTGGCGACCACCACGATCGACCGCTGCGTGGCAGCGGCGGCGGTGAAGTCCTGGCCTGCGATCAGGTCGGTGCGCCAGCCCAGCGCCCGGGACAGCTCGGCCAGGGTGCTGGCCATAGGGGAGTGGCCGACCACCAGCAGATGCGGGGCCGGCTGGATCGGCTCGATGTAGACCTCGAGCGAGCCTTCACTCTGGCAGGAGATGGGCACGAAGTTCATGCCCTCGGGCAGTGGCCCGCCGAATTGCTCGGCGGTGCCGAGCAGCAGCAGCCGCGGCACTCCGTCGGCGATCACCTCCCTGGCCTGCCGGATCACCACCGGCTCGGCGCAGGCACCGCCGATCCAGCCGTGCAGCTCGCCGGCGGCGGTGATGATCGCCCGGCAGCTTTCCTTGCCCGAGGACGGGCCCTGCCGCCAGACCACGGTGGCCAGCGCGAACGACTCGCCGCGCCGGGCCAGCTCCGCGCCCTGTTCCAGGAATCCCCAGCCGTCCATGGTGGCCGTCCCTACCCGTCCGAACGGACCGGCGGTGCACCGGATACGTCATGGCGCTCGGTGATGGCCTCCCAGACCCGGTCCGGCAGCAACGGCATGTCGATGTTGCGCACGCCGGTGCCGGCGATCGCATCCATCACCGCATTGACGAACGCCGCCGGGCCGCCGACGGCCGCGCACTCGCCGACGCCCTTGGCGCCGATGGGGTGGTGCGGGCTGGGGGTCACGATTTCGCCGTGCAGCTCGAAGCCGGGGGTCTCCCAGGCGGTCGGCAGCAGGTAGTCCATGTAGTTGGCCCCGATGCAGTTGCCGTCCGCGTCGAAGGTGATGAACTGCATGTTCGACATGGCGTAGGCCTCGGTGAGGCCGCCCATGATCTGCCCCTCGACGATCATGGGGTTGATCCGGACCCCGCAGTCGTCCACCGCGACCATGTTCAGCACGTCCCAGACCCCGGTTTCCGGGTCCACCTCGACGGTGACGATGTAGCAGGCGAACGGCCAGGTGAGGTTGGGCGGGTCGTAGTAGGCGTTGTTCTCCAGGCCGGGCTCCATGCCGTCCGGCATGTTGCTGTAGGCGGCCATCGCGCATTCCTGGATGGTCACCCCGCGGTCCGGGGCGCTGCGCACGTAGAACCGGCCCAGCTCCCACTCGATGTCCTCCTCGGACACCTCCAGCAGGTGCGCGGCCAGCTTGCGGGCTTTGGCCCGGACCTTACGGCAGACCATGGCGATCGCGGCCCCGGCCACCGGCGTGCTCCGGGAGGCATAGGTGCCCATGCCGAAGGGCGCGGTGTCGGTGTCGCCTTCCTCGACGATCACGTCGTCGGCGGGGATGCCCAGCTCGTGTGCGACGATCTGGCCCCAGGTCGTCTCGTGGCCCTGGCCCTGGCCGCGTGCCCCGGTGCGCAGCAGCGCCTTGCCGGTCATGTGCACCCGCAGCTCGGCGGAGTCGAACATCTTGATGCCGAGGATGTCGTACTCCCGGCTGTTGCCGGCGCCGAGCGGCTCGCTCATCGTGGAGATCCCGATACCGAGCAGCCGGCCCTTCTTCCTGGCCTCCTCCTTCTGCCGGAGGAAGTCCTCGTAGCCGACCGCCTTCAGGCCGAGGTCGAGACAGGCCTGGTACTGGCCGGAGTCGAGCAGGAAGCCAAACGGGGTGCGGTGCGGGAACTGCTCGTCCCGGACCAGGTTGATCCGGCGGAACTCGGCCTGGTCCAGGCCCAGGTCGTTCGCGGCCGCGTGCATCATCCGTTCCTGGAAGAACATCGCCTCCGTCACCCGGAACGAGCAGCGGTACGCGACCCCGCCCGGGGCCTTGTTCGTGTACATGCCGCGGGCGGCCAGGTGCGCGACCGGGACGTCATAACAGCCGAACGTCGAGTGCATCAGGCCGATCTTGAACTTGCTGGGCTGGGCGTCGGCGAAGAATGCGCCGTGGTCGGCGAGCGTGCGCATCCGCATGCCGAGGATCTTGCCGTCGCGGCGCAGCGCCAGCTCGCCGTCCAGGTAGACGTCCCGCGCGAAGCCGGTGGAGATCAGGTTCCCCGTCTTGTCCTCGATCCACTTGACGGGGCGCTCCAGCAGGATGGAGGCCAGGATCGAGCAGACGTAGCCGGGATAGATGGGCACCTTGTTGCCGAAGCCGCCGCCGATGTCGGGGGAGATGATCCGGATCATGTGCTCGGGCAGCTCGGCGACCAGCGCGACCGCGGCGCGGATGATGTGCGGCGCCTGGGTCGTCATGTAGACGGTGAGCTTCGACGTGGACCGGTTGAAGTCGGCGATGGAGCCGCAGCACTCGATCGGGCTCGGGTGCGACCTCGGGTAGTGCAGCTGGAGCCGCGAGACCAGGTCCGCCTCCTCGAAGGCCCGGTCGGTGCCCTCGGCGTCCCCGACTTCCCAGTTGTAGATGAGGTTGCCGTCCTGGTTTTCCTTGTCGTCCCGGATGACCGGCGCGTCCTCGGCGGCCGCCGCCTGCGGGTTGACCACGACCGGCAGCGGCTCGTACTCGACGTCGATCGCCTCGCAGGCGTCCTTGGCGATATAGGGGTCGTCGGCGATCACGCACGCGACCTCCTGGCCCTGGAACCGCACCTTGTCGGTGGCCAGGACCGCCTGGGTGTCGTAGGACAGCGTGGGCATCCAGGCCAGGTTGCGGGTCGCCATCATGTCCCCGGTGAGCACCAGGTGCACCCCGGGGATGTCCCACGCCCGGCTGGCGTCGATCTTGGTGATCCGCGCGTGCGCGAGCGGGCTGCGCAGGATCTCCATGTGCAGCATGCCGGGCAGGTGGATGTCGTCGGTGTAGTTGCCCTTGCCGCGGATGAACCGGCTGTCCTCGACCCGCTTGCGGCTCGCGCCCATTCCGCCGATCTTGATTTCGTCCAGCGCCTGCGTCACGGCCCGTCTCCCTTCTCAGGTCTGGCTCAGCCCGCGGACTGGGACCGGAGCTTTTCTGCGGCCCAGAGCACCGACTTCACGATGTTCTGGTAACCGGTGCAGCGGCACAGGTTGCCGGACAATGCCCAGCGCACGTCCTCCTCGGTCGGGCTGGGATTACGGTCGAGCAGCGCCTTGGCGGCCATCATCATGCCGGGCGTGCAGAAGCCGCACTGCAGCCCGTGTTCCTCCTTGAAGCCCTCCTGCAGCGGGTGCAGCTCGCTGGCCGTCGCGAGGCCCTCGACGGTGCCGATCTCCCGCCCGTCGGCCTGGACCGCGAACATCGTGCAGGACTTCACCGCCCGCCCGTCGACCAGGACCGTGCAGGCGCCGCAGTTGGTGGTGTCGCAGCCGGTATGCGTGCCGGTCAGCCCCATGCCGTGCCGGAGCAGGTGGGCCAGCAGCAGCCGGGGCTCGACCTCGGCGATGACCTTCCGGCCGTTGACCCGGATCGTGATCCGCTGCTGCGGGATCTCGGCGCCGCCCTCGCTGCCGGTCTCTTCGTAGATGATCGTCATTTCAGGCGGCCCTTTCCGCTGTCCCCGCGCCAGTCCCCTCGATGCGGCTGAGGATCCGCACCACGAAGGTGCTCACCATGTGCCGTTTGTAGGTGGCGCTGCCCCGGTGGTCGGACCTGGGCTGGGCCGCCTCCGCGGCGAGCCGCCCGGCCTCCGCGATGCTCTCCGCGGTCAGCGGCCGCCCGGTCAGGGCTTCTTCCGCCGCCGTCGCCTCGATCGTGGCTCCGCCCACGCCGGTGAGCGCGATCCCCGCCCGGGTCACCGAGCCGCCGCCGGTCTCGATCGCGACCGCGACGCCGGCGGTGGCGAAGTCGCCGACCCGCCGTTCCAGCTTCAGGTAGCCGCCCGCGGGGGCGCCCCGCGGCGCCGGGATGACCGCCTCGACCGCGATCTCGTCGTGCGCGAGCGCGTTCTCGAACGGGCCGAGGACGAACTCGGCGGCCGGGATGCTGCGCCGCCCGGCCGGACCGTGCGCCACGATCGAGCCGCCCAGCGCCAGCACCACCGAGGCCCAGTCACCCTGAGGGTCGGCGTGACACAGCGAGCCGACCAGCGTCCCGCGGTTGCGGACGAGCGGGTCGGCAATCAGCGGGGCGGCCGCCGCCATCGTCGGCTGCCGATTGCCGAGCAGCTCGGAATGCTCCAGGTCGGCATGCCGGCACAGGGCGCCGACGTGGATGCTGCCGTCCGGGGCGACGTGGTGGTAGTCCAGGCCGGGGATGGTGTTGATGTCGACGAGCAGCTCAGGTGAGGCGAACCGGAGCTTCATCATCGGGATCAGGCTCTGGCCGCCCGCCAGCACCTTCGCCTCGTCCCCGCCCTCGTGCAGCAGCCGGACTGCCTGATCCAGGGAACGTGCAGCCTCGTACCGGAACCGGGACGGGTACATACGGTGCTCCTGCCCTTCGTTGGACGTGCCGTCTGCGGATCAGCCTGCGTCGCCGCGCTGCGGCGGCGGCCCGGTCTGCCCTGTGGGCCCGGTGCCTGCGGTGGGCCCAGCCTCGGTTGGCCTAGCCTCGGTCGGCCTAGCCTCGGTCGGCCCAGCCTCGGGTAGCCGGGCCTCAGGGGCCATGGCCCTGGGAGGGTCCGCCTCGTCGGGAGGCTCGGCCACGGCGACGGGCAGCGAGTCCTCTTCCGGGTCCGGCCGTGGTTCCTGGTGCGGCGGCCACGGTCCCGGCACCGGCTGCCCGGCGATCTTCAGGTAGTCCATCAGCTCGGGCCACGCCCACACGGTGGGGCTCTTCCCGGTCTTCGGAGCGCCCTCGACCAGCTCGAACAGGCGGGGATTGCCGCGGCTGTGCCCGCTGGACTCGATCCGCATGGCTCACTCCCGAATTGCGGTCGCTGACGGCGTTGTCACCGCCTTACGGTCACATCATGTGCGTGGCCGACCGGCCTGGCAATACGGCAATAAGCAGTTGCTTAACTGGCCAAGATGGGGCAGGTGGCCGGCCCTGGGCTGGCCAGGGCGATCTGGCCTGGCCTGGCGTGGGCGGGGGCGGGCGGCCGGAGCCCAGTAACGGTCATTACGCGTGGTGGGCAATCAGGGCGGTCACGATGACCAGTACCAAGGTGACGGCCGCGCTCGAGCCGTGCACCAGCAGCCGCCGGGACGGGTAGCGCCGGGCGGGCGGCCCGGACCCCGTGCCCGGGGCGTTCGGCCCCTCCGCTCCTTGCGCTTGGGCCCGGCCCTGCGCCTCGGCCCGGCCCTGCGCCTCGGCCCGGCCCTGCGCC
>JBEKCN010000274.1:0-5716 GCA_050014855.1 Streptosporangiaceae bacterium
TTCACTGCGAACCAGCAGAGCCGCTGTATAAGCTCACCCGCATCCCCACCGGCCTGCGCGCCATGCTTGGTCACCGCAGCCATAATGCGGGCCCGGCGTCTGCCGTCGTCCATCACGTCGTCTCCCCAACCTGGCACTCCTCAGCGCCCAGGCGTCCTTCCACACCGTACTCCCAGAATCGGGGTCTGGGCACGGTGCGAAAGAGCCCCGTCACGGGGGGCGGTTGAAGCGCCGGTGCTGACCAGCCCTAACCCGTCCGAACGACCTGATAGAGCGCGGGAGACATGGGCCAGCGCAGCTCCGACGCTGATTCCCGGAACCCTTGACTGCGTACTGCCGCAGTGAAGTCGTCCTCAGACGTCCAGTGGGCGATGTTCACGAAACGGAACCGCTCATCGTGCAGCGATTGATGCAGCGCGGTCTCAAGATGCGCCGGCAACGTCATGAGGTAGTCACGGGTCTTCTCCCAGGCGGCAATGAACGCGTCTTCGTCGCCGGCGGGCACTTCGAAGATGTTGATTAAGGTGACGCTCACGCTCTGTAGTCCCTTCGGCGAGCAGGGCATGGTCCGCTGTCAGCCTTCACGGTCACCCGGTGGCTTCGCAAGAGGTTTCCCTGAGCTGGCCTACCTGGACACCTATGCCGATACCAACAATTTGGTGGTCCTGTACCCGCAGGCGATCGCCAGCGTCATCCCGGTCAACCCGGAGGGATGCTGGGACTGGTGGGGTTACGACGGGCCGGACTTCGCCGTTAAGACTGCCCCGCAGATGGTCACGATCATGAACATGGTCACCGCGCTTGGCGGCTGACGAGGCCGGAGCGCTGCTGATCGCCTCGGGCGGGACCGGCATGCAGGGGACCAACCAGATGGGGCACAGCAAACACAGGTCATTCGTCACGACGATTGCGGGCCTTCTACCGTTATCAACGCCGTCTCCGTGCCCGAACGTGTCATTAGGCCTGCATCGACGCCCGGATTCGGTGCAGCACTGTCGATCCATCGGGATCGGAAGTGCCGCGAGTGTGGATAGGAGTGTCGATGCGCTCAATTTGGAGGGCATGATGGCCGATCTGAACTCCATGCTTGCCCGAACGGTCGCCGATCACGGCGAGCGTCCGGCCATCCGCCTGGACGGCCTCGTGCTGTCCTACGTGCAGCTGCACGACGCGGCGGGCCGCCTGACATCCGTGCTGAAATCCCTTGGGATCTCGCCGGGCGACCGGGTGGCTGTGATGCTGCCCAACGTGCCGGCCTTCCCGATCGTGTTCTTCGGCGCGCTCGGTGCGGGGGCGGTCGTGGTGCCGATGAACCCACTGCTCAAGAGCCGTGAGATCGCCTACTATCTCGGCGATTCTGGCGCTAAGGTCCTCTTTGCCTGGCCCGCTGTGGCCGACGAAGCTGCGAAGGGAGCCGCGGAGAGCGGCGCGCAGGTCATCGAGGCGGCCGAGCCGGACCTGGCCACGCTGCTGGCCGGCCAGGTGGCAGCGCAGTGGGCAGAACCGGCCGCCGGGGACGACGCCGTGATCCTTTACACCTCCGGCACCACCGGCAGGCCCAAGGGCGCCCAGCTGACCCACGCGAACCTGTACCGGAATGCCGAGCTGACCGCGGTTACCCTGCTGCAGAACGGTCCCGATGACGTCGTGATGGGCTGTCTGCCGCTCTTCCACGTTTTCGGGCTGACCTGCGGGCTGAATGCGGCGCTGTTCGGTGGCTCGAGCCTGACGCTGCTGCCCCGGTTTGACCCGGACCAGGCCCTGCAGATGATCGGCCGGGACAAGGTGACGATCTTCGAGGGTGTGCCGACCATGTACGCGGCGATGCTGCACCATCTGGACGACGCGCAGGCGGACGTCTCGTCCCTGCGGCTGTGCGTCTCGGGCGGCGCGGCCCTGCCGGTGGAGATCCTGCGCGGGTTCGAGGAGGCTTTCCACTGCATGATCCTCGAGGGCTACGGGCTGTCCGAGACATCGCCGGTAGCGTCCTTCAACCACCCGGACAGGGTACGTAAGCCCGGCTCGATCGGCACGCCGATCGCCGGCGTGCACATGCGCGTGGTCGACGCCGACGGCGCTGACGTGCCTGTCGGGGAGGTCGGCGAGATCGTCATCGCTGGTCACAACATCATGAAGGGGTACTGGCACAAGCCTGAGGCCACCGCCGAGGCGATGATGAAGGGGGAAGGGGAGGCGGGTGGGGGCTGGTTCCGGACGGGTGACCTGGCCAGGATCGACGAGGACGGCTACTTCTACATCGTCGACAGGAAGAAGGACATGATCATCCGCGGCGGTTACAACGTCTACCCGCGCGAGGTCGAAGAGGTCCTGTACGAGCACCCGGCTGTGGTGGAGGCGGCCGTCGTCGGGATCCCGCACGATGAGCTCGGCGAGGAGATCGGCGCGGCCGTCAAGATCAAGCCGGGCGAGACCGTCACGGCCGAGGAACTGATCGCTTTTACCAGAGACCGGATAGCGCCCTACAAGTACCCGCGGCATGTCTGGCTGGTGCCAGACCTGCCCAAGGGCCCGACCGGCAAGATTTTGCGCCGCGAGGTGCACTCACCGCGGGACGCGCGATGACCACGCCGACGGAGCAGATCATCAACGTTGACGGTCAGGACCTGCGCGTGGCCGTCCGCCACGGCCAGGCCGGGGCGACCCCGCTGCTGCTCATCAACGGAATCGGCGCCAGCCTGGAACTTCTGCAGCCGTTCGTCGATGCGCTCGACCCGGCAAAGTCAGGAGACGTGATCAGGTTCGACGTCCCCGGCGTCGGCGGGTCGCCGCTGCCCAGCCGCCCGTACCGCTTCAGCGGGCTGTGCAGGCTGATCGTTAAAATGCTGTCCGCGCTCGGGTATGGCCAGGTCGACGTGCTCGGCATCTCCTGGGGCGGCGGGGTCGCGCAGCAATTCGCGGTGACTCAGCGGTCAAGCTGCCGCCGTCTGGTGCTGGTCAGCACGGCCACCGGTGCCACCATGGTGCCGCCCAGGCTCAGTGTGCTACGGCAGCTGGCCGGACGGCAGCGCTACGTGGACAGCGGGCACCTTGCCCGCGTCGCCCCCAACCTGTACGGCGGATCGGCGCGAGACGAGCCCGAACGGGTAAGCCAGGCTACGCACGACGACAATAACCTCGGGCCCTCACGCGGCTACCGCTATCAGCTGGCGGCATCTTTTGCCTGGTCGAGCATGCCGTTCCTGCCGCGGCTGCGGCAGCCAACCCTCATCGTGTCCGGTGATGACGACCCGATAATCCCGCTGGCCAACGCCAAGATGATGCACCGGCTGATCCGCGGTTCGCGATTGCACATCTTCCAGGGCGGCCATCTCGGCCTGGTCGCAGAGGCAGCTGAGCTGGCACCAGTGATCCAGGCATTCCTGGCTGCGGACCCGGGGGGATGACGCCCTGGAGTCAGGAGGGTGAGGTGAGCGCACAGGCCGAGCACGGTGCCTACGCTCTGCTGGCTGACGGCACCACGATCGGGATTCGCCCCGCACGGCCCGGCGACTTCGACGCAGTGCGGGACATGCACGCCAAGATGTCCCCGGGCAATCTCTATCTGCGTTTCTTCGGGGTGAACCCGGCCGCGGCCGAGCGGGAGGCACGGCGAGTATGCCGTGAGCCCGCACCGGACCACGCCGCGCTGCTGGCCGTGCTGGACGGAGAGGTTGTCGGCTGCGGCGGCTACGAGGTTCTCGGCGATGGCTCCCGGTCCGCCGAGGTCGCCATGGCGGTCGCTGACGGCATGCACAATCGCGGCGTCGGCACGCTGCTGCTGGAGCACATGATTTCGCTGGCCCGCAGCCGGGGGGTCTACGCCTTTGTGGCGCAGACCCTGATCGAGAACGCGCTCATGATGCAGGTATTCGCCGACGCTGGGCTGCCGGTGCGCCGCGTCCTGGCCGACGGCGTGTACGACCTTACGTTCCCGCTGCCTGCCGGCGAGGCTGACGCCGCCGTCGGCACCTACCGGGACGCGGTCGCCGAACGGGAGCGGTCGGCCGATGTGGCCAGCCTGCGGCACGTGCTGACCCCGGACTCGGTCGCGGTCTTTGGCGCGGACGGACACCCCAGGTCGCTTGGGCGGGCCATCCTGCAGAACATCATCAGCGGCGGGTTCCCCGGCCCGGTCTACGCGGTCAACCCGAGCGGGGCCGAGCCGGACGGCGTCCTCTGCGTGCCGTCAGCGGCGGCGCTGCCCGGACAAGTTGACCTGGCGATCATCGCCGCGCCGGTGGCCGCCGTCCTCGGTATCGCCGAAGAATGCGGACGACGGGGAGTCCGGGCCCTGGTGGTGATCACTTCGGGGCTCGACGGCGCCGCCCGCGCGGAACTGCTCGGCATCTGCCGCCGGCACGGCATGCGGATGGTCGGGCCAAACTGCTTCGGCGTGGCCAACGCCAGCATCGCGCTGGACGCGACGCTGGCCGCCCGCCATCCCACGGCGGGAAGCGCCGGCCTGGCGCTGCAGTCCGGAGGCGTCGGCGTCGTCCTGCTCGAGCACCTGTCCCGGCTGGGCGTCGGGACCTCCTCCTTCGTCTCGCTGGGCGACAAAGACGACGTGTCCGGCAACGACATGCTGCTGTGGTGGGAGTCCGACGCGGCGACCAAGCTGGCCGTGATGTACCTGGAATCATTCGGGAACCCGCGCAAGTTCGCCCGCACGGCCCGCCGCGTCGGCCGCACCAAGCCGATCCTGACCGTGAACGTGGCCCGGTCCGCGGCAGGCAAGCGGCTGGCCGCCGCTCGCCGCCCGGCGGCGGATGCCCCGCTGCTCACCCGGCAGGCCCTGCTCGAGCAGGCCGGAGTGATCGCTGCCGCTAACCTCGGCGAGCTGATCGACACCGTGGCGCTCCTGGCGTCGCAGCCGGCACCCCTGGGGCCGAGGGTCGCCGTGTTGTCCAATACCCGCGGCGGCGCGATGCTCGCCGCCGACGCGTGCGGCGACGCGCGCCTGCAGCTCGCCGGGCTTGCCGCGGATACCCAGCGGGCGCTCCGGGACGCACTGCCCGCCGGCGCCACCACGGCCGGGCCGGTCGAAACCACGGCGGCAATCGCGCCCGGAATCTTCCGTCAGTGCCTCGAGCTCGTCGGCGCGGACCCGGGCGTTGACGCGATCCTTACTCTTACCGTCACGACCGCCACCAGCAGCCTGGTCCCCGAGGTGTGCGCGGCGCGGCCGCAGGTGCCGATCGCCGCGGCGGTCATGGACCAGGTTGAGGCGGTCCGGCTGCTGCGAGGCCCGGATGGAGGCTGCCCTGCCGTCCCCGCCTATTCCTACCCCGAGTCCGCCGCCCGTGCCCTCGGCCACGCCGCGCGTTACGGCGTGTGGCGGGCTACCCCGCCGGGCCGCGTACCCGACCTCGAAGGCCAGCGCCCGGACTCGGCCAGGGAACTGCTCGCCGGCCTGCTGGCCGAAAGCCCGGCGGGCGGCTGGCTGTCCCCGGACCCGGCCGCCGAGCTGCTCGGCTGTTATGGCGTGCCGCTGGTCGACCGCATCGCGGTCACCACCGAGGACGCGGCCATCACGGCCGCGGCGCGATTTGGCGGCCCAGTGGCCCTCAAGGCCGATATGCCCGGCCTGATGCGCAGGAGAGATGCCAGCGCCGTCCTGCTTGATCTCCATGGTGCGGATGAGGTCCGGCGCGGATTCCGCTCGCTGCGGGAGACCTTCGGCGGCCGGCTGGCCGGCGCTATCGTCCAGCCGATGGTC
>JBEKCN010000275.1:0-5713 GCA_050014855.1 Streptosporangiaceae bacterium
GAAGAAGGCTACCAACTCCGCCTTCTCAGACCTTCGTGGGGTGATCCCGACTACAAAGGGATCAATAGCCGCTGGCGGGACGCGGAGCATGGGGTTGTTTTCGAGGTTCAGCTCCACACTCCGGAAAGCTGGGAGGCCAAACAGGCCACACATGACATTTACAAGAAAATAGCCGATCCTAGAACGGGCGCTGTGGAACGATCACAGCTGGAACGAAAAGAGCGCAGAGTCGCTGCTGAAATCGGAGTTCCCGACGGCGCGGAGAAGATCCCCTATTACAGTGTGAAGGAAACAGATGGACGAGGAAATAACTTACTATGAAATTAGTATCGCAGATGGTTCGGGAGACAATCCAGCCGGCCTGGCGCGCCGCCGCCAATTGACTGACGGCGGGATCGAATACGAATTGCTTCGCCGCGACATGAGCTGGTGGCCAGATAGCCTGATCGCCGAATGGCGACGAGGCGATGCCGTCGAGGAGCTTCGCGAGATCAGTGCGGGTGAGGCGGAGGCACTGATCGAGCGGTTCCGGCAGAGGTGGGGCCACCAGCCGTGACGTCTCCCTGGCGGGAGCTGTGCGGGCTGGATGCCTACCGGATCAGCGAGATCCCGCGCCGCCCGGAAAGCGCAGCGACGGGCGGGCCGCGAATGGAACGTGACCCGGGACGGGCCCAGCGGATCGCCGCGCTCGTCGCTGCCTACCATGCCGGGGGCACCGTGGCGTTCGGCTGGATTCGCCTGCAGGCCGGCGGCCCGATCTGGCTCCTGGCCGCCGGGAGGTCGCTGGCAGGCAGCAGCGGCGGCGCGGATGTGATGCTGGCCCTGCCCGGCGGGGCGCGGGGGCAGGCCCTCGGCCGCGGCGCGCTCGCATCCGCCATGTCCAGGCTGGCCTGCTGGCGTGCGATCGGCGGGATCAGTGACGGGCTGCTGCTGACCCCGGATGCGCCACCCGATCGTGAGCAGGCCACTCCGTCGCTGGAGGAATGCCTGCTGCCCGCCTGGGCGGGACCGTTCGGCTGGCTGGTGGTGGCCCAGCCGGTGCCGCCTCCCGATCTGGAGTGGCTCGCCGATGAGGCCGCGCGGCACGAGCGGCTGGCGATCGGGCTGGCCGAGCGGTTCCCGGAGCGGGACGTGGCCGCCCGGCGGCTACGGCACCGGCACACCGAGCTCCGGCTGGGGCGCGCCAGCGGCATGTGGCACATCCAGCTGCTGGCGGGGGGCGCCGATCCAGCCGCCGCGGCCCGGGTGGCGGCCCTCGTCTGCGCGTCCGCCGATCTCAGCCGATTGCCGTACACGCTCGCTCCGGCCCAGGCCGGGCCGGGCGCGCTGCGCGACCTGCTCGGCAGGCCCGCAACGGGAACCGCGACCGCGGCCACTGGCCAGGACGACTTGGGCCAGGACGACTTGGGCCAGCACGGCCTGGGCCAGCACAGCTCGGGTAGCGGCGGCTCCAGCCAGGCCGGCCCTGCGGCGGGCCAGCCCGATCCTGGCCCGGCCGGCGGGGCCGCCGCCACGGATGCACAATCCGGCCTGCGGGCCCCCTTCTACGCCAGCACTGCGCTGCTGGCGGCCCTCAGCCGGTCCCCCGAGGCGGAGATACCCGGAGTCCGGCTGGCTCTCCGCCCCGACTTCGACGTCACGCCAGAGACAGCATTCGCTGGCCTGCAATCCGCCAGCCCCGCCGCGGGGGAAACGCCGGCCGGCGGCTCCCGGGCCGCCAGCGGCTCCGCCGCGGTGTCGCTGGGCCAGGTGCTCGACCGGCAGCGAATGCCGGCCGGCCCGCTGCAGGTCCCGGTGGAGTCGCTGAACCGGCACGTCTTCGTGTGCGGGGCGACCGGCGGCGGGAAGTCCCAGACCGTCCGGGCCCTGCTGGAGGCGGCCAGCCGGGCCGGCGTGCCCTGGCTGGTCGTGGAGCCCGCCAAGGCCGAATACCGGCTTATGGCGGCGCGGCTCACCGGATCGGGGGCTGAGGTCGTGCGGATCCGGCCCGGCGAGGCGGACGCGGTCGCCGCCGGGCTCAACCCGCTGGAACCGGCGGTCGACGACACGGGGCACCGTTTCCCGCTGCAGACCCACGCCGACCTGGTACGAGCGCTCTTCCTGGCCGCGTTCCAGTCCGAAGAGCCCTTCCCGCAGGTGCTCAGTGCGGCGCTGACCCGGATGTACGAGGACTGCGGCTGGGACCTGGCCCTGGGGGAGCCCCTGACCGCGGGCGTAACCCCCGGCTACCCGGGCCTGGCCGACCTGCAGCGGACCGCCGAGCAGGTGGTCGGCGAGATCGGCTACAGCGAAGAGGTCAAAGCCGACGTGCTCGGGTTCATCAGAGTGCGGCTGTCCAGCCTGCGCCTGGGTACGACTGGCCGGTTCCTGGAGGGCGGCCATCCGGTGGACGTCGGCCGGCTGTTGCGGCGCAACACGGTACTGGAGATCGAGGATGTCGGCGACGACCGGGACAAGGCGTTCCTGATGGGCACCGTGCTGCTCCGCCTGGCGGAACACCTCCGGCTGGCCCGGCGGATAACGCCGGGCGGCCCGCCCGGCCTGCGGCACCTCACCGTGGTCGAGGAGGCGCACCGGCTGCTGCGCCGGCCGGACCGGGAGGGCGGGCCGGCCGCGCATGCGGTCGAGCTGTTCGCCGGCCTGCTGGCTGAGGTCCGCGCCTACGGTGAGGGCATCGTGATCGCCGAGCAAATACCGGCCAAGCTGATCCCCGACGTCATCAAGAACACCGCGGTGAAGATCGTGCACCGGCTGCCCGCCGCGGACGACCGGGAAGCGGTCGGCGCGACCATGAACCTCAGCCCGGCCCAGTCCCGGTTCCTGGTCACGCTGGCCCCGGGTGAGGCGGCCGTGTCCGTGGACGGGACGGATCATCCGCTGCTGGTGAGGATGCCCGACGGCACGGCGCGGGAGTCCGCCGCCGATCCGGCCAGCACTGCGGCCGGCCTCGCCAGCCCGGCCTCTGTCGTCGCCGCGCGCAGCGGCACCTGCGGTGCCGACTGCATCGCCCGCCCGTGCACTCTGCGTGACATGCGGGCCGCCCAGCGGGCGCTGGAACGCCATCCCGGTATCGCCCTGTGGGCCGAGCTCGCCGTGCTGTCCCATCTGACTGGATGGCCGATGCCGATCCCGCAGCCGCCGCTGCTGGAGACGCTGCGGGCCCTCCCGATGCGGCTGCGGGACTGCGCACTGTCGCACGGAGTCGACGCGGCCGTCGCGTCGCGGGCGCCGCTGATATGCGGGCGGGTCAGCCCGCCGGCTCTGGCCTCGCACGTGGTCACCGCGCTGCGAGCCCGGGTTTCGCGCGGAATGTGGATGTGTCTGCCGGAGGAACCGCGCTGGCTGGCCCCTGCCTACCAGTGGGCGCTGCTGCTCGACGCGCTCACCATCGGTGACCCGGCGCCCGTCGGCGTCGGCCCGGATTCGCGCACTGACGAGTGGGAGAGCGTGTACGGGCGGCCTATCGCCGGCCCGACGCGAGCCGACCAGGCCGCCACGGTGCACCGCTGGCACAACGGCGGCCTGCGCGATGACACCCGGCTGCGCAGCCTTGCGTTCGGCTTGACCGCGCCCTCAGCCGTGGAGCGTGCCATCGGCGCCCGGGCCGACGACGAGGACTTCGGTCCGCGGCTCGCCGGCCACCTGGAAGAGTTCGAGGATTGCTACTGGCCGCACCTCTACCTGAAGCAGGCCGGGACGGAGCCCGCGGCCCAGTAAGCGGACGGGCCCGCGTCAGGCCGCGCTGACCCGGCGCATCCGGCGACGGCGCTCGGCGGCGCGCTCATCTTCGTTGAGACCGCCCCAGGCGCCGTACTTCTCGGGCCGGGACAGCGCGTAGTTCAGGCAGTCCGCCCGGACGGGGCAGGATACGCATACCGCCTTGGCCTTCCGCTCGCGGATCTCCCGCTCCGGCTGGCGTTCACCGTCCGGCCCGAAGAATAGGCTCAGATCCTCCGCACGGCACGCAGCCGCATCCTGCCAGCTCCAGCTGGGCCGCGTAAGCACGGCCTGCGGCCGACGCACCTCGGACATGAATCGATCACCTCAACCGGTTTCACCGAAGGTATGTGCAGCAGCTCTGGGCCCCCGTGGCCGGGCGGGATCGGTGCTGTACCCGCCTTGAACATTCAACGCCCTGCCCGGCCCAGGCGTTCCCGTTCCGGCTCCAGAAGTTGCTTTCAGACAAGTAACAATGTGGGTACGAGCCTGTGACCGGGCGGCCGTGTCGGAGCACAACCCGGGACCGTGGCCGCCGGTACGCTGTCGACCTACCGGCACCGGCCTCCGCTTCAAGTGGGCAGATGAACTCCGATCGGCAGAACGCACACCTCACGTACCGGGCGAACGCCGGAGCCGGGCGGCACGGCTGGCTCCGGCTCACGCCCGCGTACTCGGTCCGGCTGGTCCGGGAGCGGACCCGGCACCTGCCGGACGGAGCGGTCGTCACGGATCCTTTCTCCGGTTCAGGCACGACGGTCCTCGCCGCGGCCGAGCACGGCTGCGACGGCCGCGCCGTCGACGTCAATCCCTTCCTGGTCTGGCTGGGCAACGCGAAGGCAGCCAGCTACCCGGAGGCTCTGCTGCAGGAGACCCGGGAGATGGTCCCCGGGCTGGCCGAGCGCGCCACCCAGTGGGCGGCCGAGGCACCCGTGCTGTGGGCCCCGAACCTGCACAATATTGACCGCTGGTGGTCACCGGGCGCCCTGGCGGCCCTGAAGGGCCTGCGCCGGGTGCTCGACGAGGATGATCTGCCGGCCGCCGCGCTGGATCTGCTCAGCATCGCGTTCTGCCGGACGGCCATCGCCGTCAGCAACGCGGCCTTCAACCACCAGAGCATGTCGTTCCGGCCGCCGGAGGCACCCGAGCTGGACGGCACCCACGTCATCGACCGTTTTGCGGCCGAGGCCGCCGAGATCCTGGCCGGAGCGGGGACGAGCTTGCCGGGGACCGGCCGGGTCACCCACGGGGACGCCCGTGAGCTGGGCGCCGGCGGCCTGACCCCGTGCGACCTGCTGCTGACCTCCCCGCCGTACGTCAACCGGATGTCCTACATCAGGGAACTGCGGCCGTACATGTACTGGCTCCGGTTCCTGGACCAGGCCCGTGACGCCGGCGAGCTGGACTGGGTCGCGATCGGCGGGACCTGGGGCGTCGCCACCTCCCGCCTCAACGACTGGGCCCCCGACGGGACCGTCGCACCGATCGAGCACGAACTGCGCGAACTGGCCGGGCTGATCACCCGCGACGGGGGCAGGAACGGGCCGCTGCTCGCCACCTACGTGACCAAGTACTTCCACGACATGGCCGCGCACTTCGCCGCGGCGTTCCGGCACGTCAAGGCGGGCGGGCAAGCCACCTACATCATCGGGAACTCGACCTTCTACCGGCACGTCGTACCCGCCGAGCGGTGGTACGCGTCGCTGCTGCAGGCCGCGGGATTCACCGATGTCCAGGTCTCGGTGCTGCGCAAGCGCAACAGCAACCTGGCCCTGTACGAGTACGAGGTGACCGCGACCCGGCCGTGACCGGGCTGGTCAGGGCCGGGACAGGACGGGACAGGTCCGCGTCAGGGCCCCTCGCGGGCCACGGCGAGCGGGCCGAAGCTCTGCGCCACCGGCATCATCTCGATGACGTTGATGTTCACATGCGACGGCAGCGACGCCGCCCAGTGCACCGCCTCGGCCACGTCGCCGGCCTCCAGCGGGTGCACTCC
>JBEKCN010000276.1:0-5708 GCA_050014855.1 Streptosporangiaceae bacterium
TCCCGGCCGCTGATCGTCGACCACCTGGTCCGGGTGGCGCGCGAGAAGGGCGCCTCCATGCTGTCGCACGGCTGCACCGGCAAGGGCAACGACCAGGTGCGGTTCGAGGCAGGCATCGCCGCGCTGGCCCCCGACATCAAGGTGCTCGCCCCGGTCCGGGACTCGGGCATGACCCGGGACAAGGCGATCGCCTTCGCCGCCGACAAGGGCCTGCCGATCGACGTGACGTCGAAGTCGCCGTACTCCATCGACCAGAACCTGTGGGGCCGGGCCGTCGAGACCGGGCACCTGGAGGACATCTGGAACGGCCCGTGGGAAGACGTCTACGAGTACACCGCGGATCCCGCGCAGCCGCGGGAACCGGACGAGCTCGTGATCAGCTTCACCAACGGTGTCCCCACCGCGGTCGACGGCACCCAGAAGACCCCGCTGGAGATCGTCACCGAGCTGAACCAGCGGGCCGGGACGCAGGGCGTCGGGCGGCTGGACATGGTCGAGGACCGGCTGGTCGGCATCAAGAGCCGCGAGGTTTACGAGGCCCCCGGCGCGATCGCGCTGATCACCGCGCATCAGGAGATGGAGAACGTCTGCGTCGAGCGGGACCTGGCCCGGTTCAAGCGGCAGGCCGAGCAGCGGTGGGCCGAGCTGGTCTACGACGGGCTGTGGTTCTCCCCGCTCAAGCGGGCCCTCGACGCTTTCATCACCCAGGCCTCGGAGCACGTGACCGGGGACATCCGGCTCAGGCTGCACGGCGGGCGTGCCGTCGTTACCGGCCGGCGCAGTCCCACATCGCTTTACGATTACAAACTGGCCACCTACGACACCGGCGACACCTTCGACCAAGCCCTGTCCAAGGGCTTCGTGGAGCTGTGGGGCCTGCCGAGCAAGATCGCGGCGATCCGGGACCGGCGGGTGAGCTGACCGGAGACTCCGGGATTTCCGGAGACTCCGGGTGCCGTCGCGGCACGCGATCGCAGAGGTCTGAGGAACTGAGGGAGACGTGGCGGAAACAGGGAGCCCCCCGACCCGGCTGTGGGGCGGGCGGTTTGAGTCCGGGCCAGCGGACGCGCTGGCCCGGCTGTCGGTCAGCGTCCAGTTCGACTGGCGGCTGGCCCCCTATGACCTGCTCGCCTCCCGCGCGCACGCCCAGGGACTGTACGCCGCCGGGCTGCTGACCGAGGCCGAGCGGGACTCCATGCTGACCGCCCTGGACGACCTCGACCGCGCCTGCCGCGACGGCACGTTCCGCCCCACCGCCGCCGACGAGGACGTGCACACGGCGCTGGAGCGAGGCCTGCTGGAACGGCTCGGCACCCTCGGCGGCAAGCTGCGCGCCGGGCGGAGCCGCAACGACCAGGTAGCTACGGACCTGCGACTGTACCTGCGGGACCACGTGCGGATGATCGTTTCCCGGCTGGCCGAGCTGGAGACCGCGCTGCTCGGCCAGGCCGAACGCCACGCCGGTGTCGCGGCCCCGGGCCTGACACACCTGCAGCACGCCCAGCCGGTGCTGTTCTCCCATCAGCTGCTGGCCCACGTGCACGCGTTCGCGCGGGACGCGGACCGGCTGCGGGACTGGGACAAACGGGCGGCGATCTCCCCGCTGGGGGCGGGCGCGCTGGCCGGGTCGTCGCTGTCGTTCGACCCCCGCGAGCTGGCCAGGCAGCTCGGCTTCAGCGCCGCCACGACCAACTCGATGGACGCGGTCAGTGACCGGGACTTCGCCGCCGAATTCTGCTTCGCGGCGGCGCTCATCGGTGTGCACCTGTCCCGGCTGGGCGAAGAGATCGTGCTGTGGTCCTCGCAGGAGTTCGGCTGGATCGAGATCGACGACGGCTACGCGACCGGGTCGTCGATCATGCCGCAGAAGAAGAACCCGGACGTGGCCGAGCTGGCCCGCGGCAAGGCGGGCCGGCTGATCGGCGGGCTCACCGGCCTGCTGACGACGCTCAAGGGGCTGCCCCTGACCTATAACCGGGACCTGCAGGAGGACAAGGAGCCGGTCTTCGACGCGGTGGACACGCTGCTACTGGTGCTGCCGGCGATGGCCGGGCTGATCGCGACGTTCCGGCTGCACGCCGAGCGCCTGACTGGCAGCGCCAGCGCCGGCTTCACGCTGGCCACCGACCTGGCCGAGTATCTCGTCCAACGCGGTGTCCCGTTCCGCGAGGCGCACGAGATCGTGGGCCACCTGGTGGTCTGGTGCCAGGTGCACGACGTCGACCTGCACGAGGTCAGCGACGCCGACCTGGAACGGGTGTCGCCGCACCTGACGCCCGACGTCCGCCAGGTGCTGACCGTCGAGGGAGCCCTGGCCGCCCGGAACCAGCAGGGTGGCACGGCGCCGCAGCGGGTTGCCGAGCAGCTGGCCGCGCTGCGCGCCCTGGCCGATCAGCACGCAGCGTGGGCCACCAGCTGACCGGTGCCGTCGGCCCGGGTGCCGCCGGCCCGGGCGCCAGTGGTGCGGGTGCCAGTGCTGCGGGTGCCAGTGGTGCGGGCGCCAGTGGTGCGGGCGCCAGTGGTGCGGCGCCTGACCCCGGGGCCGTACCTCGCCTCGGCGGAGAGCCGGGGCGGGTGCTGCCGCGCTCGTTCTTCGACCGTTCGCCGGTGGACGTCGCGCCGGACCTGCTCGGCTGTGTTCTGGAGCACCGCAGCCCCGAGGGCCTGGTCGCGGTCCGGCTGACCGAGGCCGAGGCCTACACGGGCAGCACCGACCCCGCGTCGCACTCCTACCGGGGGCCGACCCGGCGCAACGCGGTCATGTTCGGTCCGCCCGGATACTCCTACGTCTACTTCACCTACGGCATGCACTTCTGCGTCAACCTCGTCTGCCTGCCCGCGGGCACCGCCGAGGCCGTCCTGCTCCGGGCCGGCGCCATCATCGAGGGCGTCTCGCTGGCCCGGCTCCGGCGGCCCGCCGCCCGCGCCGACCACGACCTCGCGCGCGGCCCGGCCCGGCTCTGCCAGGCCCTGGCCATAGACCGTGCCCTCGACGGTGCCGACGCCTGCGACCCGGGCTCCCCGCTGCGCATCCTGGGCCCCGCCACGGGCGGTCTGCCCGGGCCGGGCGGCCCGCCGCCGGCCGGCGCGATCCGTACCGGTCCCCGGGTCGGCGTCAGCGCGGCCGCCGAGGTGGCCTGGCGGTTCTGGATCGGCGGCGACCCGACCGTCTCGGTGTACCGGCCGGCCGCGCCGCGGCCGCGCCGGAAAACGCAAACGGTTACCGCCTCGGGCGGTGAAGATGGCACGATTCAGCCGTGACCGACATCATCGACGAACTGAGCTGGCGCGGCCTGATATCGCAGTCGACCGACCTTGACGAGCTGCGCACGGCGCTCGCGGCCGGCCCGGTTACGCTCTACGGCGGGTTCGACCCGACCGCCCCGGGCCTGCACATCGGCAACCTCGTCCTGCTGCTGACGATGCGCCGGTTCCAGCTCTTCGGCCACCGCCCGATCGGGCTTGTGGGTGGCGCGACCGGGCTGATCGGCGACCCGAGCGGCAAGTCGGCCGAGCGGGTGCTCAACCCCCGCGACGTCGTGGCCAAGTGGGTGGACCGCATCCGGGGCGAGCTCGAGCGCTTCCTGGAGTTCGGGGATATCGACAACAGCGCGGTGATCCTCAGCAACCTGGACTGGACCGAAGGCATGTCCGTCCTGGAGTTCCTGCGCGAGATCGGCAAGCACTTCCCGGTCAGCCAGATGCTGGCCCGTGAATCGGTCAGGGGCCGCCTGGAGGCGGGCGGGATCAGCTACACCGAGTTCAGCTACCAGATCCTGCAGGCCCTGGACTACCTCGAGCTGTACCGGCGGCAGGACTGCACCCTGCAGGTGGGCGGCAGCGACCAGTGGGGCAACCTGGTCGCCGGGGTGGACCTGATCCGGCGGGCCGAAGGCGGCTCGGTGCACGCCCTGGCCACCCCGCTGATCACCAAACCGGACGGCACCAAGTACGGCAAGACCGAGGGCGGGGCCATCTGGATCAGCCCCGATCTGATGAGCCCGTATGCCTTCTACCAGTTCTGGCTCAACGTCGGCGACGCCGAGGTACCGGGCCTGCTGAAGGTCTTCACCTTCCGGTCGCGGGAAGAGATCGAGGACCTGGAACGCCAGACCGCCGAACGGCCCCAGGCCCGGGCGGGCCAGCGCACCCTGGCTGAGGACGTAACCACGCTCGTGCACGGCGCGGACGCCTGTCAGCGGGTGAACGCGGCCAGCCGGGCCCTGTTCGGCCAGGGGGACCTGCGCGAGGTTGATATCCGCACCCTGGCCGACGCCTGCACCGAAGTCCCGCACACCGAGATTTTCCTCAGAGCTGAACCCGCTGCTCCGGGCGACGGCGGGAGAAACGCCGGGGAAAAGGGCGGAGACCCCGGGGTCTCCGGAGACCCAGGCTCCAGCCTGCCCGGGATGCCGACAGTCGCCGATCTGATGGCCCTGACCGGGATCGTGCCCAGCAAGTCGGCCGCTAGACGCGCCATCGCCGAGGGCGGTGCCTCTCTGAACAACCGGAAGGTCACCTCCGAAGACGCGGTCCCAGAGCGAAGCGACCTCCTGCACGATCGTTACCTGATCGTGCGCCGGGGCAAGCGCACGGTCGGTGCCGTGGACGTCCGGCTGGCCTGAGCCCCGAGGCCGCCCGGACGCCGGAGCGGGGACGCCGGAGCGGGGACGCCGGAGCGGGGACGCCGGAGCGGGGGACACCCCAGGCCCCGGGGAGCCGCGGACGCCTTCTGGCGCCTCAATCTGAGTTAATTGGGTGATGTGAGTCACTCATGGGGCTGGCCTTAGCTCAGAGACCAGTGAGATCGGGCGAGGCCGGGTGGCATCTGCCCGCATTCCGGCCGACCGGACCGGCCGCGTCGCCCAGTAGATGGCTCTGACCTGCGGCTATGCTGTCATAATTCGCGGGTTTCCGGCCGAGTGCAGCCGGGTATAGCGACACCAAGCCGCCAACAGGAGTCGGCCCGTTCCGGCCTACCAGCCGTGAACCCAGAACGATTTTTTGGGCCGCATGGTGCGGCCCTCACCGCCTGCGACCTCGGCTTATGCAATCGAGCTACGTTGAGGTCCAGCGTCGGCCTGCGCCAACATCGCCGAACGATTTGACGAGGGCCTCGTCCATCCCTAGAGTTCTTCTTGCCCGCCGGGAACGGAACGCCACACGGCAGACCGCCCCGCGGGAACCCCCAGAGAGTTCGAACTGACGGGCTTTGCATGACCACGGAAGCTCGTCGGGTAGTCTTCGCTGGGCGGACGGAAACTAACCTGTCTCGAAAAGTTCATATGAACTTGGTTGACAACGGGGAAGCCGTCCGGTAAGTTAGAGTAGTTGCCCTGGAGGCGGACGAGAGCCCGCTGAAGGTGAGCACCCGCTCCTTGAGAACTCAACAGCGTGCTAAAAGCCAGTGCATAAAGCACATACCCCCGTCGATGGGACGGCTTCCTTCGGGATGCCGAAACCATCACGGAGATTGATCAGTCAAGATCGCTTCACTGGTCCGGCCTTCGGGCTGGGCGGCGTCCTTCGGGGCAACAGTGAGGCACTCTCGAATGCTTACAACCCGCACAGTGTTTGCCAGGCGCCACGCGCAGGGCAAGCCAGCGGTTGTATATAGACATTCAACGGAGAGTTTGATCCTGGCTCAGGACGAACGCTGGCGGCGTGCTTAACACATGCAAGTCGAGCGGAAAGGCCCTTCGGGGTAC
>JBEKCN010000277.1:0-5704 GCA_050014855.1 Streptosporangiaceae bacterium
AGCTCGGTCAGCTCGGCCTCCGGGGTCTCGGCCAGTTCGCGCTTTTCCTGAGCCAGTTGCGCGAGCTCGCTGTCGCGCTGGCTCGAGACGGACACGTACTCGCCCAGGGCCATCGACACCGCCCCAGCGACCAGCCCGGCCAGCCCGGCGGTGAAGATTGGGCCGCGGGCCGTGGTCGCCCCGGCCACCCCAATCACGATGCCGGCCACCGACACGATCCCGTCGTTAGCCCCGAGCACCGCGGCCCGCAGCCAGTTCAGCCTGCCCGCGCTCCCGCCTGAGTGCGCCTCGGCCGGGTGGGTCTCCCGGCCCTCGGTGGCCGCGCGGACCTGAGCAGCGGAAGGCATGTCGTCATTAGCAGCAGACATGGCGGTAATTAAACCCTTCAGTCCCCGGGTAAACCATCCGCGCGTGGTCGTGATGGCGGGGCGATCGTCAGCAGCGACTCGCGCTGCGGGGCTTCCGCTGTTCGATCTCAGTGACCGATGAGCCTGGCGTCCCACGGGGCCGCCAGGTGGACGGTCAGCAACGCGATCAGCAAGCCGCCAGCCAGGGACGCGCCGACCAGGAGCCATCGGATGCGGCCGCCCGACAGCGTCATCCGGACGCCGCCCGGCGTGCCGAGCAGGATGCACGGCAGCCGCCAGACGTAGGCCAGCACGTGCACCGACATGCATCCAAGCCACAGGACGAACGACGCCTTGTGCGCAAAGAGCCAGGGACCGTTCCCGGGGCCGCTGAAGGCCAGCGCCGCCCCGCTGCCCAGGACCGCGAGCGAGGTCAGGATCACGAACGGCCCGAGCAAGCGCATCAGCGGGGCAGGAGGCCCCTTGCGGACGTAGGGGACCGCCCCGGTGTAGTACCGGGCGAACCGGTAACATGTCGAGCCGATCTTCAGGGCGACCGGCCCGATCAGCAGCATGCCGAGGAAGATGTGCAAGGTCAGCAGCCGGTGCAGCGCCAGGATCGTCACGCCCTCGGCCGCGAAACCGATCAGCAGCACGGCGCCGGTCAGCCCGGTCAGCCGCTCGTTGCCCTCGGCCCCGTCCATGCCCTCCGGCTCGCGGCGATGACGCCGCCTATCGGTTACGGTCACGATGCCCAAACTCTCTTACCCGATGGTGGTGCCGGGTTCGCTGGTGCCGCGGAGCCCGGCGTGGCTCCGCGGCGGATCACTTGAGGTGCAGGTCGTCGAGGGCCGCCTGCAGCGACTGAACATAGGCCTGGCTGGTATAGGTGGCGCCGCTGACCGCGTCGATGCTGGCGCCCTGCGCCGACAGGACCTCGGCCCGGAGCATGGGAATGGCCTGCGTGCTGATCTGCTGGGAGGTCGGCTCGGCGGTCTGGATCGCGGGGACCGACACGTCTGTGATCTGGGTGCCCCGGGCGACCACCCGGACGGAAAGTGTCCCGTAGCCGAACGGCACGTTCGGTCCAGTGGCGCTGCGGATTGCGGAACTGGCCGGGGCTGGCCGGGCCGTGGCCGGCCGGGCGGCTCCCGACGAGGCTGGGGATGCCTGTCTGGAGGGGACACTTTGGGCACCGCCCGGCGGGGAGCCGGAGGTGGCGAACGAGGTCGGCGAAGCCGGCCGGGTGTGAAAGGTGAGGACTCCGGCGAACCCGGCGACGGTTCCGGTGAGGACCAGCAGCGACGCCCGCTTCATGGCATGTTCTCCTGTCGGTCGGTTGGTCAGAGGGCGAACGCTTCGTGGTGGATGGTTTCCTCGGGGAGGCCGAGGCGTTCTGCCACGTCGACGACCTGGGCGACGAAGGCTTCTGGCCCGCATACGTACATGTCGCGGAGGCGGAAGTCGGGTACGAGGCGGGGCAGCGTTCGCTCGTCGATGACGGTCCGCGCCCGGGGCCCGATCAGCTCATGCAGCCTGCCACCGCGGCGCTGGACCAGATCGGCGATTTCTGCGCCGAGCACGAGATCCTCCCGCCGGGCGGCGCGCAGCAAGACCACTGGCCGCGCGCCCCTCGGCAGATCCTCCAGCAAGGCCCGGATGGCGGTCACGCCGATCCCGGCCGCGACCAGCAGCACATGCGGCCAGCGCTGGGCGTCCCGGGTGAAAACCCCGTAGGGCCCTTCGACGGCGACACGGGTTCCGGGCCGGAGCCGGGCCAGCGCGGCGGAATGGTCACCGACGCCCTTGACGGTCAGCCTCAGGTAGGGCGGCTGCGGCAGCGCGGACAGCGAATAGGGGTGGGCCTGCCACCACATGTCCCGGGTCAGGAAGCGCCAGCAGAAGAACTGGCCACCGGACACCGCGAGGCGATCCAGGTTGCGGCCCCGGCAGATAACGGACACTACGCCGGGCCCCTCGGGCCTTACTTCTGCGACGCGCAGGCCATGCCGGACGCTGCGGACCATGGGCAGCCCGACCCGGTAGCTGAGGACCAGCCCGGCCGTGCCCGCCCAGGTCACCGACCACACCGCCTGGGTCAGGGGATGGCCGACGAAGGACTGGCCGAGCACGATGACGTGCGCGAAGGAGAACGCCAGCGCCAGATAAAGGTACAGGTGGACGGTCCACCAGACCTCCCGCCGCAGGCGCCGGCGGATGGCCCGGATCGATACCACCCCGGCCAGGCACATGAGGCCCAGGCCAACTGCGGCGGCCAGGACGTCCGGGTACGAGAAGATGAGGGTGCCCACTTGATGCCACAGGCTGGTCCGGGCTGCCTCCGCGTAGCCGACGGTGATCAGGAGCGCGTGGGCGATCAGGAGGCTGATCGGCCAGGGGCCGAGCCGCCGGTGCCAGCGCAGCAGGCCGTCCTGGCCGAGCACGTGCTCGGCAAAAGGGATGCGGCTGACCAGCAGCACCATGATCAGGGCCAGGTACGTCCCCACCATGCCGGTGATGTTTCCGGCGAAGGTGGCCAGGCCGCCGGGAGCGGTCACCTGCCTCCAGGTCTCCGCCGTGATCGTCAAGGCCGTCGTGGCCCCCAGTCCGGCGCCGGCCACAACGAGCGATGCCCGCACGAGCCCGGGCCGGGGCGTGGCGGAGGATCGGCGGCCGGCTGGCCGGCGACGGCTGTACCGGGCCGAGGACTGCAGCGGCGTGGATGAGACGGAGCCAGTACTCACCCGCATAAGGATGCGGTGTCACCGTGAAAGGATCATGAAGCGAGTCATGACCCACTGGCGCGGGTGGGCCGGGGACGTTCATGAATCTGTCAACCGGCATCATTAGGCTCACGCGGCCCTGCTGTGGTCACACCAGCCGCAGGCTCCCCCTTACGCTGGCAGTCGCGCTACGCGTGCAGGGAGAGGCCGACGGTCAGGGCGATGACTACTCCTGCCGTGGCCGCGGCGAGCAGGGTGAAGACGACCCTGCGGCGCAGCGGGAACAGCAGGGCAAGGGCACCCGCCAGCACGGCGTACTGCCACGAGTGGGACAGCGCGCGGGCGAGGGGAACAGCGGAGCCGAAGATGGCGCCGATGGCGGCGGGACCAGCGCCGTCCAGGAAGGCCCGGGCCCGGCGGTCGCCGCGGATCCGGCCGAACCGGTCAGCGCCGAGCAGAATGAACGCAAATGACGGGCTGAACGCCACCAGCGACGCGAGGATGCCGCCGACGAGGCCTGCTGCGGCATAACCGACCACGGCCACGGTCTGAACAACCGGGCCGAGTGCTGCACGACCACCAGGCACGCCAGGATCAGATGAGGCAGGCTCCGGGTGGCAAGTGGCAGGACAACGACCTGGTATTTCCGTCGCGGGTCGTCACGCCAGCCGATGCCTCATATGTCCGGTGTTCGTTCCGCACGGTAGGCGCAGCGGCAGGGCTGAATCCTCAGGAGTGGACTCCGCGCGAGCTGCGGCACAGTTTCGTCTCCCTACCAGTTCTGACGCCGATGTCCCTATGGAGCAGATCTTGCGCCCGGTCGGCCACAGCAGCACAACGACGACGGAGACGATCTACCGGAGGCAGATACGACAAGGAATCGTACGCGGCGCTGACGTCATGGACTGGACCTTCCCGGGCGGCCCGACTGCTGATGCTTAGTTAAGCGTCAAGACGCGGTTGTTGCACTTTTATGCTGCGTGCCCGGCTGCGCACTGTTTCCTGTTTCTCGTGCGTACGGGCAGCCGTTTATCCCACGATTCGGAGACGATCATGTACACGCCTGTCGGCCCTACGACGAAATGGTCGATGAACTCCGGACTTTTCCGGCTGGGCTGGGAGTGCAGCGCGCGGTACCCGGCACGCTTCATGCGCCCGAGCTGGCGCTGGGTGCGCGTTTGCATGCCAGTCACGTGCCAAACAGTGAAGAACATATATGTGTATCCCGCTGCAGAGGGAGTTAACCATGTTACACAAAGGAGGTCAGCTGCTGGACTGAGCCAACGTTGCAGCGCTGAGCGCTACCAGGACACCGGGTTCCACGAGCCGCACCAGGTCGGCGGACGGCTCAAAGGCTGGATGACGCGGCTGGACATCTAGCGTTTCGGCGGCAACGGCCAGGGCGATGGCCATGGCTGCGATTTGGCCATGCTCCTGACCGCTCATGCCCCTGCTCCCGATAGCTGCCAAATCCTGGTCCGGGCAGGTTATGTCAGGGCCACCGAAATGCTCGCGGCGTGCAGCTATGTCGGGTACCGCCAGGGACCGCGGTTCGTCGCGTTCTACGGCTGCATGTACTACGCGATGATGCGCCCGGCCGAGGTCGCCGCCCTCACCCGCGACGGTTGTCACCTGCCCGACCACGGCTGGGGACGGCTCACCTTCGCCTACTCCAGCACCGCGGCCGGTAAATCGGTTACCGATGACGGGCAGGTCCATGAGCACCGCGGGCTGAAAGGCCGCACCATGGGCAGGCCGGCCAGTGGACGGCGGGCACGCAAGCCCGCGCGGCAGGTCCCCGTGCCGCCGGAACTGGTCACCCTGCTGCGCGGTCACCTCGAGCGGTACGGCACTGGCCCGGACGGGCGCCTATTCCGCAGCGAGGCCGGGAACCCGCTCCAGCCATCGACCTGGTGGCGCGTATGGCAGAAGGCCCGAGCGTTTGGCCTGACCCCAGTACAGCAGGCCACGCCGCTGCTGCAGCGGCCCTACGATCTGCGCCATTCCGGCGTCACCTGGCGGCTCAACTCCGGCGTGCCCCCACGGAAGTAGGCGCGTGGGCCGGGCACAGCGTCGAAGTGCTGATGCGCGTCTACGCCAAGTGCATGACCGGCCTGGAAGACGTCTGGATCGGCCGCATGAACGATGCCCTGCACCTGGAAGACCCGCAGCGCAACGATGGCCGTAGGAGCGCACGCCAAGACGGGGAAGATCCGGAATGATCCTGGGACGCGTCTGGTCGCCTGGCGGCCGGCTGGTGGTCGAGGGGATCCTGCCGGTTTCGAGAACGGGTTGCTGACGTCACGTCAGCTTGATGTCGACGACATCAAGCCCGGGAACGCGTTCAAAATAGCGGACGTTCGCCGTTGCGACGCGCCAGCCTGCGGCGATGGCCGTGGCGGCAACGATGCGGTCGTGCGCTCCGACGTCCGTGCCAGCCGAGGCGAGCGCTGCCCACAGGCGGGCATGAGCGCGGGCCGCAAGGAGATCGAAGGAGATCGGCGGGAACGCCGTGAGAACGGCCTCCACGAACGCCTCGCGCCGGGGGCGGTATTCCGGCGTTGCCCGGTGGACGCCGTGCAGCAGTTCCGATGCTGTGATGGCGGCGATCCCGACATCCTCAGCGGGACCGAG
>JBEKCN010000278.1:0-5698 GCA_050014855.1 Streptosporangiaceae bacterium
CCGCGCGCCGCTTCGGGCCTGGCCTCTGGCCTGGCCCTCCGTCAGGCCCGCTGGGCTGGCAGAGGTCTCCAGCGCTCAAGGGTGGATCCCGGAGATCGTGTCTGCGAAGCGGTTAGAAACGATCTCCGGGTGCCCTTGACGCTGGAGGGGTCAGCCCGGACAATGCGTGGCGTTCCGGTGCCCGGCCTGTGACACCCTCCCGGATACTGGCGAACTCGGCGTGACGTTGACGGCCTGGCCAAGGTGCTGGCGGGCGCAGCACCGGGGAGGTACGGCGGGGACCGCAGGCGGCCGGTCACCCGGGTGCCGTGCGAGGCCCGCCGCCGCGTCCGTAGGGCCTACGTCCGAAGGACGCGAGCGAAGCGGGCCGCGCCGCAACGGTGAGTCCCCCGGTTGAACCGCAGCCGCTTGCGGCGGGTCACCCAGGCCGCTCCTTTCCCCTCGATTGCTCGCGCCCATCCGTCGCTGCTCGGGTCCTCGCTGAGCGCCTGGTCCATGGTCCTCTGCTAAGCACGAGCGTACTCTTAATCGTAGGAACGTACTATAAGTACATGTTACTTCACGTACTGGCCACGTATAATTGGTGCGAGCTGGCGTGACACCACTTGGAGGAGACTGATGTTCGGTCTGTGCGTGCGTTTCACGTGTAGGGACCAAGCCAGCGCCGAAGCCTACGACCGGCTGGTTGCCGAGACCGTGGAGGCCATCAGGGCCAACGAGCCCGGGACGCTCGTATACGCCTCCCATCTGGTGGGGGGGCAGCCGCTACAGCGGATCTTCTACGAGCTGTATCGGGACAAGGCAGCCTTCGATGCGCACGAGGCCGCGCCGCACACCCGCCACTATCTGGATGCGCGGGACCAGTACCTGGCCAGCACCGAGGTCGACTGGCTGACTTTTCAGACGGGCAAGGGCACCGACGGGTGACGAGCACGCAGTATCAGAAGGCTCTCGGACGGAGGATCGCCGCCGAACGGCGACGGCGGGGCCTATCTCAGCCCGAGCTGGCGGGGATGATCGACCGATCGGTAGCCTGGGTCTCTCAGGTCGAGCGCGGCGTCCGCAAGGTCGACCGGATGTCGGTGCTGGAGACCGTCGCCACCGCGCTCGACATCCCGCTTGCCGAGCTGGCCGCCGAGGCACCCGTGGTCGCGGCGGTGACCGAGGAGCCACCTGGTGCGGCTGGCCTGCGGCTTGTCCTGTCCGGGGCCTACGCGCTGCGGGCCATGCTCGACGGTCGCTGCGCGCCTGCCGTCAGCACGCTTCGAACCAGGGTCCGCAAGGCGTGGGAGCTGACGCACGCCGGACGTTATGACGAGCTGACCGACCTGCTGGGCGGACTGGTCCCCGACCTGGAGACTGCCGCCCGGATGGTGCCCGGCGACAAGCGAGCCGAAGCCTTCGAGTTGTTGGCCACCGCGTATCAGGCGTGTTCGGCGGAACTGGCGAAGATCGGTGAGCCGGATGCGGCCTGGATCGCCGCCGACCGGGCGATGGCCGCCGCCGAGCGGGCGGGTAATCCGATGCTGGTCGCGGCCGGGGCGTTCCGGCTGGTGTTCGTGTTCATCGCCGCCCGGCACTACGACCAGGCCGAGGAGACCGCCCGCACCGCGGCTGCCGCCCTGTGGCCGAAGGCCGACGAAGGCGACCCGCAGGCCATGTCCCTATGGGGCGCCCTGACCTTGCAGCGCGCCGTCATCTCGGCCCGGACCAACGACGCGGATACCGCTTACAGCGAACTTGAACGAGCCGGGCAGATCGCCGGACGGCTCGGGGATGGGCACAACGAGTTCAACACCGAGTTTGGGCCGACCAGCGTGCGGCTGTACGAAATCGCCGTCGCGGTCGAGCTGGGCGACGCGGGCCGCGCCCTGCGCGCCGCCGCCACCGTTGACACGAGCGGACTGTCAGCCGAGCGGCAGGCCAGGATGCTCATCGACGTCGCCCGTGCTCACGCGCAACGCCGCCAGATCCGCGATGCGGTCGCCGCACTGATCCAGGCCGAGGCCATTACGCCCGAACAGGTCCGGGGACATGATCTGGTCCGGCAGCTCGTCTCCGACCTGCTCACCATGCAGGACCCACCGACCAGCGAGCTGCGCGACCTCGCTGAACGCCTAACCATCGGACAAATGTATTAGTATCGGTTTTACTAGGAACGTACTTTGGGTACGTATTTAACATCGAGGTCATAGGGCCTCCCCTCATCGAGGGATGACCGTGCAGGAGCCGGGCCGGTAAGTCTCCCCGGGTGCCCGGGTCACGGTGCCTTGTCGTGGACGAGCTCATCGCTAGTAACTCGGTGGAACGATCCAAGCGGCCACGGGCGCAGGCTCACGAGCCCGGCACCGTCTGGACCGTCGCCCAGCTCCGGGCGTTCCTGGCCGCCGCGAGACAACACCGGCTGTTCGCCTTCTTCCACGTCGCCGCCTACACCGGAGCCCGCCGGGGCGAGCTGCTCAACCTGCGATGGACCGATGCCAAGCGGCGCGCACCGGCGCCGGCATCTCGTCATACAGCGCCGCCCGGATCAGCAGATGCCGGAACCCGAGGCCATGGCCGGACTCGGCTAGGACGCCGCCGTCGCATGCCTTGTCCACCGCTGGAACCAGGTCCGCCGCCCTGCGGCCCAGCGTGATCGCCAGATCGGGGACCGCGAACTCCATGCCCAGCAGGGCCGCCGCCCGCAGTACCTCGCGCGTCGGCCCGGCAGCAGCAGCACCTGCCGCGCCAGCCGTCCCCACAAGGTGACGCTGACCAGGTCGGCCCACTGCAGGTCGTCAATCACCAGGATGGTCGGACACGTTGCGGACTGCTCGGTTACGAGGGCCAGCAACTGCTCGGCCAGCGCCGCCGGTCCGTCTGTGCCGCGGTCGGCGGTCAGCTCACCGCGCGAGAGCCGGACGCTGATCAGCGGTGACCGGCTAGACTACAGCGCCGACCTGGCCGAGACCATCGACGCGGTCTGGGCCCGGGCGGCCGAGCAGCCGGCCCCGATCGTGCTCCGCCGCGGATTCGTGGACGGTTCGCGTACTCCCAGGCCGTCCAGGAATGGCAGCAGCGGCAGCGCCTGGCCTAGCTCGTCACCGGGTCACCGGCCCCCCAGAAGACCTGGCAGCCCGCCTCTGACGTCGCGGCCAGCACCGCCCGCACCAGCGCGGACTTGCCGATGCCCGGCTCGCCCTCGATTAGCACTGAGCTGCCGCGCCCCGCAGACAGCTCTTTTACCAACTCAGTCAGCAGCGCCATCTCGCTGTCGCGGCCGACGAGCGCACGGGCCGGGGTCACGGAGGGCTTGGATCGAGCCCTACTGCCAGAACATTTACCGAACGAGCGGCTGCTTTTCGGACACTATTCGGCATTCAGGTGCTATTGCCGGACACTCGTCATTGCCATGCCTCCGTCACGCGGTGCAAATTGTATGGATCCTTGCGCCGCACGGGCTGCTAACACTTTTTCCGCCTAAAGGCAGAAATATTTCGGACAAAATAACTAAGGCAAATGTAATGCAAAAATTGGTACTTGGAAAAAGCAACAAGCGCGGCCTTGTTCTCCCCGGCGCTGATACCGCGGGCGGGCAGCTCATCGGCGATGAACCTGTGCCCGAACAAGCCCAGCATCTGCCTCGCGATGCGGCCTGGGAAGAAACCCAGACCGCGCGGCAGCGTCATCGGCACAGATATCTGATCACGGAAGCAGTGGCTTGAGGACGTCCGGCAGGCCTGCTGACCGATGGCAAACGCAGCTCCTCCCGGTGGCTGAGCCGGAGCCCCTAAGGGAAGGCCGCCGGGTGCTTAACACTCTCAACGCTGCCAGGTCCCGGCGCTCCTGATCACTTTCCGCTATTCGTTTCGGCTTTCGCGGCTTGAGCCCGTTTCAGGGTTCCCATAGCCTCCAGGATGGGTTATCCCGGTTTATCCCCAGATATCCCCTTGAGGGCAGGTTTGGGTTACCGGCCGGTGAGGGACTATTGCCCATTGCGGCCATCTCGCCGGGAATGCCCCCTTATGTCACCCTGGAGGATGACCGGGGATAACCCATGCAGGGCCTGAACCTTCCGGCCGGGGGTGTCCCCAAGGAGGGACAAGGGATGCTGGACAGGCCCCGCTTGCACCGATTAAGGCCTCGGAAACGACGACTCACAACCCTTCTGGCCAGTGCGGCCCTCGTGCTCGGCCCGATCGCGGGCCTGGGCATGACGGCCGGCCCGGCGGCCGCGCTCACGTGCCCTTCGGGCACCACGGCGTGGGAGCAGACCCACTACGGCGAGCTGTCCGGCGGCGGGGGTGAGCAGCCGTCGGTCACCACGGCGAACAACTGGGGCGGCGGCTCGGCCTGCCTGACCGTTCCCGGGAGCAGCTACACCTACGACGCGGCGTTCGCCGTCGCCCAGAGCGCCGGCAGCTACACCGGGAACGTGCTGTCCGACCCGGACAGCAACGTCGGCTGCGAGGGCGGCTACTGCACGCCCAGTGACCCGCTCACCGGCACGATCGGCTCCGGGCCCACGTACGCCAACCCGGAGATCTGGTGGGACTACTCGCTCGCCCACGTGAACAACAGCACGTCCGCCTATAACGAGGAGATCAACAGCAACTACTCGTCCGAAGCCTGCACGAGCAACAGAGACGCCCCGACTCTCGACACCAACCTGTCGATCTATGTGGACGCGGACAAGGACGGTTCCGTCGGGAACGCGGGCTATCAGAGCCTCGGCCTGCCCAGCAGCACGCACAACACCACCACGGCGACGATCGATGGGGTTTCCTGGTACGTCCTGAACGTCCACCACGCGGGAAGCACCCCGTCCTACAAGATCGAGTTCTCCGCTGAGACGCCCTGGGACTCGACCACGTCGGACAACGGGACGTGGGAGACCGGCACCGGCTACATCGGCACCGGCGACTTCGTCAAGTGGATCGAGAGCCAGACCTGGGGCTCCACAGAGCTGCCCAGCACCTACAGCCAGTGCGAGCTGGATGCGGGCGACGAGATCTGGCAGAACGGGGTCAACCTGGACCAGGAGGACACCTACCTGTACATGACCACCACCAGCTGACCCCCTGATCCTCTGGCCCCCGGCCGGTACCTGCCGGGGGCCAGAGTTATGTTCGGGGGCGAGAAGCGGGTGTTTCCCGCATGAGTGGGCCTGGCCCGCTTTGACGGACATCCATCATCAGGGGTTTTCCCGGAAGGATGTCCGATCATGGAGAGCATGGGGAAGAAGCCCCGGCGCCGCCGTTCGTTCACCCCGGAGTTCAAGGCCGAGATTGTTGAGCTGTGCCAGCACGGGGACCGGTCCGTGGGCCAGGTCGCGAAGGACTTTGACCTGACCGAGACCGCGGTGCGGGAGTGGGTCAAGCAGGCGGAACGCGATGCCGGGACCCGTCAGGACGGCGGCCTGGCCAGCGGCGAGCGGGACGAGCTGGCGCAGTTGCGGCGGGAGAACCGCTGAAGCCGACTGACTCTAGCGCCTTGGTGATCTTCCGTACCGGCAGGTCGGAAAGCGAAGGGCTCACGCGGCGGGCAGATGGAACGAGGTCACCAGCGGAGTCGCGGTGATGTGACCAGCCGGATCGTCCACCTCTTCCAGATACAGCTCGACAGCCTCGGCAAGGTTCGCCAGGGCCTCGTCAATCGTGTGACCCTGGCTGGCCACGTCAACCTCCAGGCACTGCGCGATGAACCAGTCCTCTTC
>JBEKCN010000279.1:0-5696 GCA_050014855.1 Streptosporangiaceae bacterium
GGCGGCGGCGCGGACGTGACCGGCGGGACGGGCTCGGGCGGCGGCGCGGACGTGACCGGCGGGACGGGCTCGGCCGGCGGCGCGGGGAGAGCCGGCGCGGGCGAAGGGTCGGCCCGTGCCGGTTCGGCCGATGCGGAGCCGGCCGGTCCGTTGGCCGCCGAGGGCGCAGTGCTGGCAGGCGCGGCGGCGGGCGCGGCGGCGGGCTGGCCGGTGGCGTGCGGGGGCAAGCCGTCCGGCGGTTCAGGGTTGCCGCCCGCCGGGGCGATCCTGAGCCGGGCGATGCGCCGGCCGTCCATCTCGGTCACGGTGATCCGGTGCTCCGCGACCTCCACCGACTGCCCCACCGCCGGCACCTCGCCCAGCCGGGCGAGCACGAAGCCGGCGGCCGTCTCGTACGGGCCCTCGGGCAGGTCGATCCCGGTCTGCTCGGCGAACTCGTGCAGGTTGAGCAGACCATCCACTTCGACCTCGCCGCCCCGCAGCCGCCGCGGCTCGCTGTCGGCGACGTCGTACTCGTCCCGGATGTCGCCGATCAGCTCCTCGACCAGGTCCTCCAGCGTGACGATGCCGGCGGTGCCGCCGTACTCGTCGACAACGATGGCCAGGTGCGCGCGCTCCCGGCGCATCTCCGACAGCGCGGTGAGCACGGTCTTGCTGATCGGCAGGAACTTGACGTGCCGTGCGACCTGCGCCACCGTCAGCGGGCGGCCCGACAGGGCCGGGTCGAGCAGGTCGCGAATGTGAACAAAACCGATCACGTTGTCGTAGGAGTCCCGGTATACCGGAAGCCGCGAGTAGGGCACGCTCGCGGCGAGCCGGGCGGCCTCGCTCAGCGGGGTGTCGGCGGACACGAACTCCACCTCGGTGCGGGGCAGCAGCACCTCGCGGAGCTGCCGCTTCCCCGCGTCGAACACGTCCGCGACGATCTCCCGCTCATCCTGGCTGAGCGCCTGGTTACTGGCTACCAGGTCGCGCAGTTCCTCTTCGGTCATGACCGTACGGTTAGCCTTCGGGTTACCGCCCACGATGGTGACGACCAGGTTGGTCGACTTCGACAGCAGCCACACCAGCGGCCGGGCCAGGATGGCGATCCGATCCAGGATCGGCGCGGCGGCCAGCGCCACCCGCTCCTGCCGCTGCAGCGCGATCCGCTTGGGCGCGAGCTCGCCCAGGATCAGCGTGACGTAGGTGATGGCCACCGTGACCAGTGCGAACGCAAGGGGGGAGGCGAGATCGTGCGATATGTGCTCGCGGACCAGGGCCGAGCTCAGCATGTTGGCCAGGGTCGCGGCACCGTACGCGCCGGTGAACAGGGTGGCCAGCGTCACCCCGATCTGCACCGCCGACAGGAACCGGTTCGGATCCTGGGCCAGCTTCGCGGCCCGCTGGCCCCGCTTGCCGCGCCGCGAGAGCTTGCGGATCTGGCCCTCGCGCAGCGAGACCAGGGCCATCTCAGCCCCCGCGAAGAACCCGCCGATGAGGATGATGGCGAGGATGATGACAATATCCCCGATGAGCTTGCTCACGACGATCCCCGGCTTCTCCGAGTGCCCGGCCAACTGGCCGGCGGGCACTGGGCACTGTGTCCGGCCAGTCTAAATGCATGTGTTCGTGTGCTGGGCGATGTGCGGAAGAGCCGCGGCCCGGGCCGCGGGCGCGGCTCGCTACAGTTCAGCATGATGTTTGTTCCAGGACAATCCTGTTTAGTTCCCGGACACTCCTGTGTGATCGAGAACATTCCGGTGCAGAACAAGCAAGATCGCGAAACCCGGTAGCGTATGGGTCCTGTGGGTACCCAATCAACGCAGGCTGGCGGCCAGCTTGTCTGGAAGAACAGTGCGCAGCCGGCGGACGGGCGCGAGATCATATATTTCGACGAGAGTCCCAGGCTGAACCGGGCTCTCGCCCGGGATACGCGCGAAGGCCTGGCCCCGGTGCCCGCGCCCGGCGCCTGGAGTCTCGACAGCCCTGAGCAGGCAGTCCGCTGGGATCCGCTGCTGGGCGAGTGGGTGGTCATCGCCGCCCAGCGCCAGGACCGCACCTTCCTGTCACCTCCTGACCAGTGTCCGCTCGATCCGTCGGCGCCCGGCCGGCCGACCGAGATCCCGGCCGACAGCTACGACGTCGTGGTCCTTGAGAACCGCTTCCCCTCTTTGCGCGGGGCAAGCGCGCTGCCGGGCACCGAAGCCGCCGGGTGCCCGATCTGGCCGCCCTGGACGACCCGGCCCGCGCGGCGTTTTGGTGGCCTGTATCTTGACGTGCTGCGCCGGTTCGACCGGCTCTTCGATACGCCCGCCCCGTGCATCGCGGCGTGGCACCAGGCGCCGGTCACCGACTCCGTCGCGCGGGCGGAGTTCGGCCTGCATCTTCAGGTTTTCACCGTCCGCCGCGCGCCCGGCAAGCTCAAGTACCTGGCCGGGACCGAGTCGGGCATGGGCGGGTGGGTCAACGACATCGTGCCGGAAACCGCGGCACAAGGACTACGGGAGGCAGGATGAAGCTGCTCGTCACGGGCGGCGCGGGATACATCGGCAGCGTGGTCGCCGCCTCGCTGATCGAGGCCGGCCACGATGTCACGGTGCTCGACGACCTGTCCACCGGGCACGCCGACGCCGTCCCGCCCAAGGCGTCGTTCGTCCACGGGACACTGCGCGACGACGCGGCCCGCGTGCTGGCCGACGGCACCGATGCGGTGCTGCACTTCGCGGCCAAGTCGCTGGTGGGCGAGTCGGTCGCCCATCCAGGCCTTTACTGGTCGCACAACCTGGGCGGCAGTCTGGCCCTGTTTGAAGCCATGCGGGAGACCGGCGTCCGCCGGATCGTCTTCTCCTCAACCGCCGCGGTGTACGGCGAACCGGAGCGGACGCCGATCGAGGAAACCGCCCCCACCCGGCCGACCAGCCCGTACGGCGCCTCCAAGCTCGCCGTGGACACCAGCCTGACCGAGTTCGCCCGCATCTACGGCTTCGGCGCGATGAGCCTGCGGTACTTCAACGTGGCCGGCGCGCACCAGGACTCCGCCGGGAAATGGTATGGGGAACGGCACTCCCCCGAAACCCACCTGATCCCGAACGTCCTGAAGATGGCCCAGCCGGCGGCGGCCGGGACCGCTTCCGGCGCCCGGGCGGTCAAGATCTTCGGGGACGACTACCCCACTTCCGACGGCACCTGCGTGCGCGACTACATCCACGTTGCCGACCTGGCCGACGCCCACCTGCTGGCCCTGGACGGGTGCCGGCCCGGCGAGCACCAGATCTTCAACCTCGGCGACGGGGCCGGGTTCTCAGTCCGCCAGGTCATCGACGTCTGCCGGGAGGTGACCGGCCAGGACATCCCGGTCGAGGTAGCCCCCCGGCGGCCGGGTGACCCGGCGGTGCTGGTCGCCTCGTCGGAGCGCATCAGCTCGGCCCTCGGCTGGCACGCCGGCCGTGATCTGCGGGCCATGGTCGCCGACGCCTGGACCTTCGCCCAGGGCCAGGCGGCGCGGGCGGGGGCGGCCGCCCAATGACGCCCGGCCCGTCCGACCCGGGCCTCGGCGGGGCAGGCCCCGAGGCCCGGCGGGATTTCTCGGAGCAGGGGGCACGCTGGTTCGCGGAGTGCTTCGGGCAGGAACCGGAGGGCGTCTGGTTCGCTCCGGGGCGGGTCAACCTGATCGGTGAGCACACCGACTACAACGAGGGCTTCGTGCTGCCCTTCGCGCTCGGCCAGGGGGTTGTGGCCGCCGCGGCCCCGCGCGATGATGACGTGCTCGCGCTGCGGACGCGGCGTGACCCGCGCGCCGTCGTCGATGTCCCGCTGAAACAATTGCGCGCCGACCGGGCATCGGCCGGCGAGATCCGGGACGGCATGCCGGGATGGGCGAGGTATCCAGCCGGAGTCGCCTGGTCGCTGCTCGCTGCGGGGCACCCGGTCCAGGGTGTGAACCTGGCCATCGACTCATGCCTGGCCGACGGAGCCGGGCTGTCCTCCTCTGCCGCCCTGGAATGCTCGGTCGCGCTGGCCCTGACCGAACTCTCGGGGGCCGTGGACGTGGCCCGGCCGGAACTGGCGCGCATCACGCGCCGGGCTGAGAACGAGTTCGCCGGTGTCCCATCCGGGATCATGGACCAGTCCGCGTCCCTGCTGTGCCGCGCGGATCACGCGCTGCTGCTGGACTGCCAGTCGCTGGAGTCCAGCCAGGTGCCGTTCGATCCCGTCGCGGCCGGGGTCCGCGTGCTGGTGATCGATACCCGGGCCAAGCACGAGCTGGCCGCTGGCGAGTACGGCAGACGGCAGGCCGAGTGCCACGAAGCCGCCCAGCGGCTCGGGGTGCCATCGCTGCGTGCGGTAACGGACGTCAGTGAACTGGCCGCGCTGGACGACCCGGTGCTGTACCGCCGGGCCCGCCATGTCGTCACGGACAACCAGCGGGTCCAGAAGGTGGCCGCGCTGCTGCGCTCGACCTACGGCGACGATGTGCACGCGCTCGCTGAAGTCGGTGCGCTGCTCACGGAGTCGCACGCCTCGCTGCGCGATGACTTCGAGGTGTCCTGGCCCGAGGCCGACGTGGCGGTGGACGTCGCTGTTGCGGCGGGCGCCCTGGGGGCCAGGATGATAGGCGGCGGTTTCGGTGGCTCGGCCATCGCACTCGTCCCGGACACCGACACCGGCCAGGTCGAGCCGCGGCTCCGCGCCGCGTATGCCGGCCGGGACTGGAACGAGCCGGAGTTCATGAACGCCGTGCCCTCGGACGCTGCCCAGCGCGTGCTCTGACCGCAGGATGTGCGGCGCGACGTATAGGCCACAGAAACTGTGTTACTGTGAAACTGTGAAGAATATTACGGTCTCCGTGCCCGACCAGGTGTACCGCAACGCCCGGGTCGCCGCAGCCCAGCGCGATACCTCGCTGAGCGCGTTGGTCGTCGCGTATCTCGAACGGCTGTCCGGGTGGAAGGAAGAGTTCACGAGGCTGGAGGCGCTGCAGTACGAGGTGCAGGCCGAGATAGGCCAGTTCCGCGCGGCCGACCGGCTTGGCCGCGACGAGGTTCACGATCGTGCGGTTCATTGACACCAACATCCTGCTCTACGCGATCTCACGTGACCCCTCGGAGCAGGACAAGGCCAAGCGCGCCAGCGACATCCTCGCCGACCGCGACCTGGCACTGTCGGTCCAGGTGCTGCAGGAGTTCTACGTGCAGGCAACCCGCGCCAGCAGGCCGGATCCCATCACCCATCAGCAGGCTGCCCGGCTTATCGCGTCATTCCGCCGCTTCCCCGTCCAGGACGTCACGAGCGCGATCCTGATGGCGGCCCTCGACACGCGCCAGCGATTCCAGCTCTCGTACTGGGACTCCGCGATCATCGAGGCATCCCGCGCGATGGGCTGCGCAGAAGTACTGTCCGAAGACCTGGGCGACGGGCAAGACTATGCCGGAGTCAGGGTCATCAATCCGTTCCGCTGAGTCCGTCGCACCTATGTCATTAACGCTTGCGCAGCGGGCTACCTTTTCGCGAGAATCTCGCGCGGTGCACAGCGTGAGCACGGGACACCGATCCCGGGAAGGAACAGAATGCCGCTTCGTGAGGACGCCGCCACGATCGCGGGGGAACTGGCCGAGCTACGGCACGCCATCCACCGTGAGCCGGAGATCGGGCTGGACCTGCCGCTCACGCAGGAAAAGGTGCTGGCGGCCCTGGACGGCCTGCCGCTGGAGGTG
>JBEKCN010000280.1:0-5689 GCA_050014855.1 Streptosporangiaceae bacterium
AGGGACCGGACCTGGGCGCACAATGCGGCGATTTACCGGGCAGCCTACGAACGTCTCGGCGCCGTCTGACATCACATTTTCAGGGGAAGGGCGCCGTCGATGCAGCGTGACCTGCTGGTGATTGGGCTCGGCTACGTGGGTCTCCCGCTGGTGCGGGAGGCGACGAACGTCGGGATGAAGGTTGTCGGCTTCGACATCGGCCAAGGCGTCGTGGACAACCTCAACAACGGCCGATCGCACGTGGACGACATCTCCGACGAGGACGTGGCGGGGATGGTCGCGCGCGGATTCCGCGCCACCACCGACGAGTCCGAGGCGGGCGAGCCGGGCACCATCGTGATCTGCGTGCCCACCCCGCTGTCGGAGGCGGACGGCCCCGACCTGACCGCGGTGCGGGCCGCCTCGGAGACCGCCGGGCGGCTGCTGCGCGGCGGCACGCTCGTGGTGCTCGAATCGACCACCTACCCCGGCACCACCGACGAGCTGGTCCGGCCCATCCTGGAGAAAGCGTCCGGGCTGAGCGCCGAAGTCGACTTCCACCTGGCTTTCTCGCCGGAGCGGATCGACCCGGGCAACCCCGTCTACGGCCTGCGGAACACCCCCAAGGTCGTGGGCGGCCTGACCCCGGATGCCACCTCGGCGGCGGCCCGGTTCTACGGCAAGGTCTGCGACCAGGTGGTCGAGGCCAAGTCGCCGCGCGAGGCCGAGATGGCCAAGCTGCTGGAGAACACCTACCGGCACGTCAACATCGCGCTGGTCAACGAGATGGCCGTGTTCTGCCACGAGCTCGGCATCGACCTGTGGGACGCGATCCGCTGCGCGTCCACCAAGCCGTTCGGCTTCCAGCCCTTCTACCCGGGGCCCGGCGTCGGCGGGCACTGCATCCCCATCGACCCGAACTACCTGTCCTACAAGGTCCGGACCCTGGGTTACCCGTTCCGCTTCGTGGAGCTGGCCCAGGAGATCAACAGCCGGATGCCGGGCTACGTCGTGGACCGGGTCGCGGAGCAGCTCAACCGGCACGCCAAGCCGCTGAACGGCGCCCACGTTCTGGTGCTGGGCGTGACCTACAAGCAGGACATCGCCGACCAGCGCGAGTCGCCCGCCCGCCCGATCGCCCGCCGGCTGCTGGCCCGCGGCGCCGTGCTCGCTTACCACGACCCGTACGTGCCCGACTGGTCGGTCGACGGCCAGCCGGTGCGCCGGGCCGCCGACCTGGACACCGAGATCGTGACCGCCGATGTGGTCGTCCTGCTCCAGGCGCACCGCGAGTACGACCTCGAGCGGATCGCGGCCGAGTCCCGGCTGTTCTTCGACACCCGGGGCAAGCTGGCCGGACACGGCCCGGGCAGGATCGTCAGCCCGGGCACCGAGACTCTGTAGCCGCGGCATGCGCGTCGTCGTCTGCACCGTGGTGCACCATCCGGCCGACGCCCGGATCCTACACCGGCAAATCCGTGCGCTGCTGGATGCCGGGCATCAGGTCACCTACATCGCGCCGCTGGGCGCCGGCGAGGTCACCCGGTGGCCGGGCCTGACCCTGGCCGGGGTGCCACGGGCGGTCGGGCGGCGCCGGCTCGGGGCGCTGCGCGCGGCCCGTTCCCAGCTGGCCCGGTACGCCCCGGGCGCGGACGTGCTGCTCCTCCACGACCCGGAACTGCTGCTGGTGCTGCCGCTGGTCCGGCACCGCCCGCCGACGGTCTGGGACGTGCACGAGGACACCGCCGCCGCGCTGGGCACGAAGGCATGGCTGCCCGCCTCGCTGCGCCGGCTCGTGGCCGGTTCGGTCCGTGTCGCCGAGCGCGCCGCGGAGCGGCGGCTGCACCTGATCCTGGCCGAGCGGGCGTACCACGAGCGTTTCGCCGGGACGCACCCGGTCGTGCCGAACACCACCTACGTGCCGGAGCAGACCGCGCCCTACGACGGCCGCGGCCGGCTGGTGTACGTGGGGCACATCTCCCCGGACCGGGGGGCAGTGGAGATGACGGAACTGGCCCGGCTCGTGCAGCCGCACGGCCTCATCGTGGAGCTGGTGGGCTCGGCCGACGCCGAGGCCCGGGCGGTGCTGGAGCCAGCGCGGGAGTCGGGGGTGCTGCGCTGGCACGGGTTCCTGCCCAACGATCAGGCCATGGCGATCGTGGACGGCGCGCTGGCGGGGCTGTCGCTGCTGCAGGACGACCCGAACTTCCGGCACTCGATGCCGACCAAGGTCGCGGAGTACATGGCGCGCGGGGTGCCGGTGATCACCACGCCGCTGCCACTTGCGGTGGACCTGGTGGAGCCGCACGAATGCGGATTCGTGGTGCCGTTCGGCGGCGTGCCGGAAGCCGCGGCGGCGGCGCTGGCGCTGCGGGAGGATCCCGTGCTGCGCGACGCGATGGGCGCGCGCGGACACGCCGGTGCCCGCCAGTACCTGCGGTGGCCGGAGGACGCCCGGGCGTTCGTCACCCAGCTGGAGCAATGGGCGGGCGTAACCGGATCAGGGCCGTCCCGCGAGTCGGCCTCCCCGGTTTCCGCCCGGGATGGCCGATAGGATCACGCTGTGCAGAACGAGGCGCCGAACCTCCCGCCGCCGGACGGCCAAGCTCAGGGGGGCCAACCTCAGGGCGGGCAGGCCCAGGGTGGCCTGCGGGCGTCGGCCTGGGCCGGCCGGCTGCGCGCGCTGATCCTGGACAACAAGCTGTTCACGCTGGTCCTGGCGGCCGGGGCAGTGGTGCGGCTGATCGCCGTGCTCGGCTACCCGGGCGCGCTGTGGTTCGCCGGCGACTCCTACGTCTACCTCGGCTCGGCCCTGCGGCTCCGGCCCGATCTGTCCAAGTCGATCGGCTACTCGCTGATGCTCAAGGTGCTCGAGCCGTTCCACAGCCTGACGCTGGTCACGATCGTGCAGCACCTGATGGGCCTGGCCATCGGGGTCCTGCTGTACGTGCTGCTACGGCGGGCCCGCGTGCCGAAGCTGGTATCGGCCCTCGCCACGGTGCCGGTGCTGCTGAACGGTTTCCAGGTCGAGCTCGAGCACATGATCATGGCGGACACGCTGTTCATGTTCCTGCTCGTGGTGGCGGCCACGATCCTGCTGTGGCGGCCGCGCCCGTCGTGGCCGGCCGTGCTGATCGCCGGCCTGCTCACCGGCTACGCGGTCACCGTGTGGAGCGGCGGCCTGATCCTGCCGGTCGTGTTCATCGTCTTCGTGATCTGGCGCCGGATGGGCTGGCGCCCCCTCGCCGCGATCGTGGCCGGGTCTGCTATCCCGATCGTGGGCTACGCTGCCTGGTTCCACTCCTCGACCGGGACGTTCGCGCTCACCCGGTCCGAGGGCTTCTACCTGTACGGCCGGGTGTCGTCGTTCGCCGAGTGCAGCAAGATCAACCCGCCGGCCAACGAGCGGTTCCTCTGCCTGTCGATACCGGTGACCAAGCGCGAGCCCCCCGGCGATCTCGTCTGGCACATCCCGCAGGTGAAGGAGGTACCCGGCGGCCCGGTCAGCCCGGCCGGGAACAAGATGCTGCGTGATTTCGCGATCCGGGCCATCGAGGCCCAGCCGGTCAGCTACGCGCATGCCATCGTGGACGGCGTCGTCCTGTCGGTCGACTGGAAGCGGTACAACTACCCGAGCCGGGGTACCGTCTACGACTACTACTTCCACACCGTGCCGCAGGTCGTCCCGGTTCATTCCTGGATTCCCGGGGCCACCGCGCCGCAGGACATCCAGGCCTACGGCCACCAGGGCATCAGCCGGGTCGTGAAGCCGCTCGACGACCTGATGGCCGGTTACGAGCGGGTGTTCTACCTCTACGGGCCGCTGTTCGGGCTGATCCTCATCCTGGGGCTGGGTGGCGTGATCCAGGTGAGCCGGCGCCGGTCGCCGGACTCCGGGCGCGCGATCGCCGGGTTCCGCCTGGTGCGGCGGCGGGACGGGCCGAGCATGATGCCGTGGGTGGCCGCGGTCGTGCTCCTGGTCTTCCCGATCGCCGTCGCCGACTTCGACTACCGGTACGTCCTCCCGGTCGTCCCGTTCGCCTGCCTGGCCGCGGGCCTCGCTTTCGCGCCGCCGCTGTCCCGGCGGCAGCCGTCCGTCGACCCGGCACCGGCCGGCGCCGAGGCCCCGGTGCCCGCCCCGGCCGAGGCTGCTCCCCGCATCGAGGCCAAAGCTGAGGCTGCTCCCCCGCATCGAGGCCAAAGACGTCGGTTTTCCGCAGATGGTGCGGAGAACCGACGCCGATCATGGTCGGCAGGTCCTATCCTGGCGGTGGCGAGCGAGTCGGCCGGGCGGCCGCGCCGCGCGATGCGCGGTGAGGAAGGTCCGGGCTCCGCAGGGCAGGGTGGTCGGTAACGCCGACCCGGGGTGACCCGCGGGACAGTGCCACAGAAAACAGACCGCCGCTCCGGCCCGGCCGGTGGCTGGCCCGGGGAGGTAAGGGTGAAACGGTGGTGTAAGAGACCACCAGCGCCCGGGGTGACCCGGGCGGCTAGGTAAACCCCACCCGGAGCAAGGCCAAGAGGGAAGCGGCACCGTAGGCGCCCGTTTCCTGCGCGAGCGTTTGAGGACGGCCCGTCCGATGCTCGCGGGTAGGCCGCACGAGGCTGCCGGCAACGGCAGTCCCAGATGGATGGCCGTCGGCCCGCTCACGTGGGTGCACAGAACCCGGCCTATAGGCCGGCTCGCCCGCCACCCATAACGCTGACCTGCGGCGGAGAGCCATTTTGGCGCCTGCCGGCAGCGATGCTTGGCCCTCGCAGTCACAGGATGTACGGGATGAGCATCTTCGTGGCGCCCTTGTAGGGCGGGTAGGCGGCGGGGAAGAGCTTGGCCATGTTGCGTTCCTCGGTGACAGCGCTGAAGCGGAAGTAAGCGCCGAGAAATGCGACCGCGACCAGCTAGTAGAGGCTGACCGCTATCGCCGTGCCGGCCATGGCGAGGATTGGGGTCGGGCTCCGCCTTGAGGCCACCGGCCCGAGCGGGGCGCCGGCTGAACTCATGCTGGGATGGTCCCAATCCAGGCACAACCCAGAAGGGGCCGTCCATGCCCGGTCGGTACGAGCAGTAACTACCACCCCACGGCTGCGCGGCAAAGCGAACGGCGCCGACGAGCCTTGTGCTGTTACTAGGAGGCCACTGAATAACCCTGTTTGCGATCAAGGAGCAAGCGGCTGACCTGCGGCTTTGCGACATTGATCATGGGAAAATGGGACTTATTCAGCGCGCTCCTAGCGGGGGATCACGCGACCAGAGCGCCGTCTGTTTCCCCCGGCTGGCCACTGCGCAGAAAGCTTGTGATGATCGGCGCGACGCGGGCCGGGCTGTCGATCAGCACCAGGTGACCGCCGCCCTCGATGATGTGAAGCTGTGCCCGGGGAATGAGCGCCGCCATGATCCGGTGGTTTACCTGCCGCGTGATCGGGTCGTCGTCCCCGCAGATGACGAGCGTGGGCTGGCGGACCGCCCACAGCCATGGCAGGCTCGTCCAGCCAAGGAGCGGAGCCATGTCGTAGAGGGCCGCCGGGATGTTCCGCGGGCTGCAGATGGGCATGGCGCGCACGAGTTCTGGCGCGGTGCGCAGGCGGCCGCCGAACGTGTCACCCGCGATCTCCTCCATCCGGCCGCGGTGACTTCCGGGATGGATGATGTGCCAGAGCGCCGTCGGGTGGCCGGGGATGGCGAATCCCCCGAAGGAGGTGGAAGCGAGCA
>JBEKCN010000281.1:0-10307 GCA_050014855.1 Streptosporangiaceae bacterium
CCTGAAGCGCTGGCATCCTGCGGTGCGCCTGAAGCGCTGGCATCCTGCGGTGCGCCTGAAGCGCTGGCATCCTGCGGTGCGCCTGAAGCGCTGGCATCCTGCGGTGCGCCTGAAGCGCTGGCATCCTGCGGTGCGCCTGAAGCGCCGAATCCGCCCGCCGACCTTCCGTCCCCGTCTGCTGAGCGGGTGCCGGTCTCGTCGTCCTGCATCCTCATCGCCTTTTGCCGTAAAGCGCCTGCGGTCCTACGGGTTGCATCCTCCGGCTACCGGGATCTAGACGACCGCCGCCGCACTCTCCCCTGTTCCTTCCCCGAAGATGGCCGCACTCTGCACACTCCCTAAGGGTTCTCACAGCGTGCGTTCGGTTCCGACCGGGAACATCACCGGCACAGGGCAGATCGCGAGCACTCCGGCTGGCGGCCCCATCGCTGGACGAAAGCGACATACCGGAACAGGCATGTCATTATGGTAAGCTACCCAAGAACGCGATATAACTTGAGTGCGGCCCAGGTTGTGACCGGCGCAAGGAGCTGATATGTCCACACCAACGCAGACGAACGGGCCGGGCCTGTCCCGGCGCGAGGAGATGTCGGTCTCGGGAGACGCGCTCTCCCACGCACCCTGGACGAGCGCCGCCGTTACCGGCGGGATCGTCACCCTCGGCGATTTCGGCTGGCACGTCATCGCGGGCAGCTTTGGGCTCGGCGGCCTCAGCGATGCACTGTCGCTCGGCGTGGTGGCGTTCTTCGTCGTCGCGGCGGCCGGGGCGCTGTGGCGCGAGCGGTCGGGCCGGGCTCTCCGCTGGGCCCGCGCCAATCCCTGGCGATTCGCGCTACTGCCCGGGGTGGCCGTGGCCGCGATCGTGTTCGTTCTGTCGGTGATCCTGAGCGGCGGCATCGTCGGCGGGGTCCTCACCGGCGTGTGGCACGGCGCGGTCGCGTTCGGCCTGACCGGTGGGGCCGGCACCCTCGCGCGGTCCCGGCGGCGGCGTAACGTCTGACCCCAGGCCGCCGCCTGGATAACCTCCGCCGGCCGCGACGACGTGGTGCGCGCCGCTCTTGCCGCGCTGGCGGCACCGGAACCGGAACCGGGTCCGGTGGCCCAGGACGGCACGACCGGCCCGGCGCGCGTGCTGCGCGACTGGGAAGAGGCCTTCTCCGCCGTACTGGCCGAGCTGGGTTTCGGCCCTCCGCCGCCCGCCCCTAGCCGCCCCGCCCCCTAGCCGCCGCTTTGCTGCCTGCGTTCTGCCAGCCGCACCACCAGCCTGCTGAGAGTCAGGCCGGCCGGCCTTGGGGCGCAGCAGTTAGCTCGCCTTGGCGCCGGAGTTCATGAGCGCCACTCCCTTGGCCAGATCCGCGGCGGTCACCGCGCCGAACACCCGGTCCACGATGCGGTGCTCCGCGTTGAGGAAGAACGTCTGCGGCAGTACGGTCACGCCGAACGTGCCCGCCGTCGTGGCCGCTGGATCGTAAGCCAGCGGATAGCTGACCCCGGCGTTCCTGGTGAATGTGACCGCCGCGCTCCGGCTGTCGTTGCTGTCGATGCCCACCAGGTCCACCCGGCCATCCGCGGCGCGGTAGTAGCGGGCCAGCCGCGGAGTCTCCTTGCGGCACGGCGCGCACCAGGAGGCGAAGAAGTTGACGATGACCGGCCGCCCCGCGTACGAGGCCAGCGACACCTGACCGGACGAGCGGCCGAGCGTGGCCAGCGTGAAGTCCGGCGCCTGCCGGTTCGTCGCCCCGCCCGGGCCGACCGCCGAAGCCCCGGTAGCCGACGCCGAGCTGCCGGACGCGGCGGCGACGGCTCCCAGCGCGATGATCGCCGCCAGGCCAAGTGCGAACACGGCGGTCGTCACCTTGTGTGCCAAGGCCGCGCGGTACATGCGGGCCACGGTCTCCCGCAGTCTTCCTGGCATGTCCGCGCTTCCTGGCATGTCCGCGGTCCCTCGATCTCGGCGAAAAGGGCAGACGGCCGGTCTTCGCGGAGAGCGGCCGCAGATCATGCTAATCGTTCGCCGGTGTGCCGGCCGACGGGACCTCCAGCGCCCCCTTCTCCCGCCCGTCCGGCGGCCCGGTCAGAGTGGGGCCCGGCTCTGTCTCCGTGCCTATCGGAGCCACCGGAGCCACCGGAGGCTCCAGCGATCCGGCCTGCGGCAGCCGGACCACGGCTCGCAGGCCCGGGCCCGCATCCTCCAGCCACGCGGTCCCGTCGTGCGCCTGCACCGTCGCGCGGACGATGGCCAGGCCCAGCCCGGCGCCGCTGACATCGCCGTCGCGCCGGGCCCGCGCTCCGTCCAGTGTGGTGAACCGCTCGAACGCCCGCTCCGCGTCGCACGCGGCGATGCCCGGGCCATCGTCGGTCACCGTGACCAGGACCCAGCCGTCCGAAGCCCCGGCCGTCACCGTCACCTCGCTGCGGGCGTACCGGACCGCGTTGTCGATCAGGTTGACCAGCATCCGCCGCAGCGCCTCGGCGTCGCCCTCGACCGGGTATCGGCCAGCCGCGGACGCGGACACCGGCACCCGGGCCTGGGTGTAGCCGGCCACCATCCCGGTCGCCAGGGCAGCCAGGTCCGTCACCCGCCGCCCGCCCGCGCCGCCTGCCCCCCGGGCCCGGGCTGGCTGGCCGCCGCGCTCCTCCAGCCGGGCCAGCACCAGCAGATCCTCGGCCAGCCGGGACAGCCGCAGCGTGTCGGCGAGCACGTCCTGTGCCGTCTGATCCCATTCCTGACTGTCCGGATGATCGAGGGCGACCTCAAGCTGGGCGCGCATGCTCGCGATCGGGCTGCGCAGCTCGTGCGCCGTGTCCGAGACGAACTGCCGCTGCCGCTGCTGCGCCGCCTCCAGCCGGGACAGCATGTCGTTCAGCGTCACGGCCAGGCTGTGCACTTCATCCCGGGCCTCGGGGACGGGCAGCCCACGCGGCACCCCGGTCGCGGTGATCTGCTCGGCGCCGCGCCGCAGGGCGGTGATCGGCCGCAGCGTGGACCCGGTGATGAGCCAGCTCACCCAGACCATCAGCAGCAGCAGCGCAGGCGTCCCGAACAGCAGCGCGTGCGCCACGGTGGCCAGGCTGTCGCTGACCGCGTCGTAGGACACGGCCGCGATGACCGTCTCACCGAGCCGGCCCGGGACCGCCACGACCCGGAGCGACTCGGGCAGCCCGTACGGCCGGCCGTCCAGCAGGACGCCGCTCTGGGTGCGCCCGGTCCGTACCGCCTCGGCCACCGGCAGCAGCGGCACCAGCCGGTCCGCGCCAGGTGACGCGGCCACGATCCGCCCCTGGGCGTTGATGACCTGGACGACCGCGGTCCCGGCCGCCACCGGCACCGGGTCGGGCAGCCGGTTGGCGTCGACCAGCGCGGCGACCTCCCGCGCGGTCTGCCGCGCGGAGTTGTCCAGGCCCCGGTTCAGCGTGATGCTGAGCGTGCCCATCAGCAGGATGGCCACACCGGCCAGCGAGACGGCCAGGCCCGCCGCGGCGGTCAGCGTGAGCCGGGCGCGCAGGCTGCGGCGGCGCCACCAGACGACCAGCCCATGCGGTCGGCGGCGGGTGCCTGAATCACGGGTCACTGGGCCACGGGTCACTGGGCCAGGGATCATCGCGGCACGGCGCCTCAGCCGCCGTCCATGGCGAGCCGGTATCCCGCCCCGCGCAGCGTCTGCAGGGCCGCCCGCCCGAACGGCGCGTCGATCTTGCGCCGCAGGTAGCCGGCGTAGACCTCGACCACGTTGAGGTCGGCCGTGTCGGACGTGTCCCAGACGTGGTCGAGCAGTTCGGACTTGGGCACCACCTGGCCGGCCCGCCGGATGAGGTATTCGAGCATCGCGAACTCGCGCGCGGTGAGGTCGATGTCGGTCTCGCCCCGGCGGACGGACCGGGTGCCCGGGTCCAGCGACAGGTCGCCGGCCCGCAGCACGGCGGGCCGCGGCGCGGCGCCGCGCCGCAGCAGGGCCCGGAGCCGGGCGGCCAGGACCACGTAGGAGAACGGCTTGGTCAGATAGTCATCGGCGCCGAGGTCGAGACCGTCGGCCAGGTCGTACTCGCCGTCCTTGGCCGACAGGATCAGCACTGGGACCCAGTTCTCCTCGGCCCGGAGCCGCTCGCAGACCTGGTAACCGGACAGCCCCGGCAGCATCAGGTCCAGGACGACCGCGTCGTATGCGCCTTCCCGGGCGAGGTGCAGCCCGTCGTCGCCGTCGAAGGCGAGATCGACGGCGAAGCCCTCGGCCTGCAGCCCGCGCTGGACCGCGCCCGCGAGCCGCCGTTCGTCTTCCACTACCAGCACCCGCACGGTCCTAGTCTGGCTCATGGGGACCGGTGACCGGGTCCACGGCCGCACTATCACCGGCTACCTCTCAGGGTCATCACAGCCCGGCTGAGGCAACGTAAGTGGTACCGGCGTTACGCAGGGACCCGGACAGGGGCCCGCTAGGCGCGGCTAGGCACAGGCAGCAGGAAGAACAGGTCGCAATGAAGCAACTGGTCAATCTGTCCCGAGGCGCGCGCTGGGTGGTGCCCGCCGGGGTCGTGGTCGTGGTCGGGGGTGCCCTGGGCGGGTCGATGATCTCGGCCGCCTCGGCCGCGCCGTCGCTGCCCGCCCGCACACCGGCGCAGCTCCTGGCCTCGGTGGCCGAGCAGACGTCCACGCCGCCGCTGACCGGCACGGTGGTGGAGACTTCGTCGCTCGGTCTCCCGTCCCTTCCCGGCACGGACAACCCGACCTCCCTGTCGTCGCTGCTGACCGGCTCGCACACGATCCGGATCTGGTACTCCGATCCGGCCGGCAGTAACGCCTGGCTCTGGGAGAGCACCGACAACACGGTGACCCACCTGGCTATCCCCGCCCAGGCCAAGGTTGGGCACGCGAAGAAGCTGATCCGCAAGCCGTCTTCCGCGCCGCCGATGACCCCGCAGCAGGCCGCCGACGAGATCCTGGCCAAGGTCGGCGCGACCACGACGGTCAGCTCCGACACCAACGTGACCGTGGCCGGTCAGGCCGCCTACCAGCTCGTGCTCGCGCCGAAGAGCGCCAGCTCCCTGATCGGCCAGATCCGCATCGCCATCGACGGGGCCAACGACGTCCCGCTGCGGCTGCAGGTCTTCGCCAAGGGCAGCCAGACCGCGGCGGTTCAGATCGGCTTCACCTCCCTCTCGTTCGTCAAGCCGGCCGCGGCCAACTTCGCGTTCAGCCCGCCCGCTGGCGCGACCATGAAGCAGGCGACGACCGGTAGCGACGGGGCCAGGCGCGCCGGCGGCCAGCAGGCGAGCGGCGCTTACGAGGTCGGCAAGGGCTGGCTGGCCGTGGCCGACCTGCCCAGTTCGGTGCTGTCGTCCGTGACGGCCAGCCAGGCCACCGGGAGCGCAGGCAGCGGTCTGAGCGGGGACACCGGCCCGGTCGTCGGCGCGCTGCTCAAGTCCGCCACCCCGGTCAGCGGCTCGTGGGGCCATGGCCGCCTGCTGGAGACCAGCCTGATCTCGATGCTGATGACCAGCAACGGCCGGGTCCTGGTCGGAGCGGTGACCCCGCAGGTCCTGTACGCCGCCGCAGCCCAGCCGGTCCCGGCGCACACCGCCCAGCCGAAGGCCAAGTGACCGACGTCCAGGCCGGCCCGCCGGGCCCCGCGGGGGCGCCCGGCGCGACGGCCGACCCCGACGCCCCCGGCCGGGACGCTGCGCGCCCGGTGGGAACGGGCACCGCGCTGGCCGTGTCCACCACCGGGCTGACCAAGCGGTTCCGCGGTGGCCAGGTCGCCGTGGACCACATTGACCTGGCCGTCCCGCGCGGCTCGGTGTACGGCTTCCTCGGCCCGAACGGCTCCGGCAAGACCACCACCATCCGCATGCTGCTCGGCCTGGCCTTCCCGACCAGCGGCCGCGCCGAGCTGCTCGGGGTTCCCATGCCGGAAGGCACGGTGCGGGTGCTGCCGCACGTCGGCTCCCTGATCGAGGGACCGGCGTTCTACCCGTTCCTGAACGGCCGCGACAACCTGGCCCGCTCAGATGCGGCCGACCGCACCGCCGACCCGCGCACCGCCGCGGACCGGATCAACGGTGCCCTGGACCGGGTGGGCCTGCTGGCCGCGGCCGGGAAGCGGTACCGCAACTACTCCCTCGGCATGAAGCAGCGGCTGGCCATCGCGGCCAGCCTGCTCACCCCGCGGCAGCTGATCATCCTCGACGAGCCCACCAACGGGCTGGACCCGCAGGGCACCCGCGAAGTGCGGACCCTCATCCGGGAGATCGCCGCCGACGGCATCACCGTGTTCGTCTCCTCCCACCTGCTGGCCGAGGTCGAGCAGGTCTGCTCACACGTGGGCGTGATGCGCACCGGACGGCTGGTTTTCCAGGGCTCGCTGGCTGAGCTGCGCCGGACCGGTGCCGCGCGTATCCGGGTCGAGACCGCCGACCCGGTGGCCGCCGCCGCCGTGCTGCAGAAGCTCGGGCTGCCGGAGCCGGTGGTCGCCGGTGACGAGGTGACGGCGCCGCTCGGTGATTTTACTGCCGAACAAATCTGTGCGGATCTGGTTCACGCCGGCATCGGGGTCCGCGGTCTGGGGGTCGTCTCACCCAGCCTGGAGGAGCTGTTCGTCGGGCTCACCGGAGAGGGGTACGACGTCGATGGCTGAGGCACCCCCCATCGAATCCGGCCGGTCTGCCGAATCCCGGCTGGCCGGGCCGGGATCGGCGGCCCTGGGCCGCACCGAAGGCCGGCCCGCGGTGGGGGCCGCCTGGGCGTGGCTGCGCTTCTTCCGATCCGAGCTGCGCCAGGTCTTCCTGCGCCGGCGCAACCTGCTGCTGCTGGCGGTGGTAGCGCTGTTCCCGATCATCATCGGCATCGGGCTGCGGCTCGCGTCGCACCCGCATGGGGGCGGCGGCGGTGGCGGCCTGTCCTTCGTCACCCAGCTGACCGGCAACGGCATCTTCCTCACCTTCATCGCGCTCAGCCTGCTGCTCACCCTGGTGATGCCGGTGGTCGTCGCGGTGGTCGCCGGGGACTCGATCGCCGGCGAGGCCGGCTACGGGACGCTGCGCTACCTGCTCGCCGTGCCGGCCGGGCGGACCCGGCTGCTCGCCGTCAAGTACGCCGTGATCGTCGTGTTCGCGGTCGCGGTCACGTTCGACGTGGCCGCCGTGGCGCTGGCCACCGGCGCCGTCCTGTTCCCCATCGGGCCCGTGACACTGCTGTCCGGCACCACCGTGTCGCTGGCCGAGGGCATCCTGCGGCTGGTGCTCGTCAGCCTCTACGTGTCGGCGGCGATGGCCGCGCTCGGGGCGATCGGCCTGGCCGTCTCCACCCTTACCGAGCACGCGATTGGTGCCATCGCCGCGCTGGCGATCTTCGTCGTCGCCAGCGAGATCACCGACCAGGTGCCGCAGTTCGCGGTCATCCAGCCGTACCTGCCCACGCACTGGTGGAACTCGTTCGACGCTCTGCTGCGGGTGCCGATCGACTCCAGCACCCTGCTCAAGGGACTGCTGTCGTTCGCCGTCTACCTGCTGATCTTCGGCTCGTTCGCGTGGGCCCGGTTCACTACCGCCGACGTCACCAGCTGAAGTCTTCCTCCCAGAACTCCGTCGTCCCGCGCGGGGACGGTTCCGGCCGGAACGGCCCGCCGATACCGTCCGGGTCGCGGGCGGGAGCGTCCCCGTTCCCGGCCCGCTGGTACTCCTGGCTCCGCAGCTCGACGCGGCGGATCTTGCCTGAGATGGTCTTGGGCAGGTCGGCGAACTCGATCCGGCGGATCCGCTTGTACGGCGCGAGCCTGGACCGGCCGAACGCCAGGATGGAGCGGGCCACCTCGGCCGACGGTGCGAGGCCCGGCGCGAGGCTGACGTAAGCCTTGGGCACCGACAGCCGCACCGCGTCCGGCGACGGCACCACGGCGGCCTCGGCGACCGCCTCGTGCTCGATCAGCACGCTTTCCAGCTCGAACGGTGAGATCCGGTAGTCCGACGCCTTGAACACGTCGTCGGTTCGCCCAATGTAGGTGATGTAGCCGCCGGCGTCCCGGCTCGCGACGTCGCCGGTGTGGTAATAACCGTCCCGCATCGCCTCGGCCTCCTGGGCAGCGTCGCCGAGGTAGCCGGTCATCAGGCCGAGCGGGCGATGGCTCAGGTCGAGGCAGATCTCGCCCTCGTCCCCGGCGTTCCCGCTCGCCGGGTCGATCAGGGTGACGTCGTACCCGGGCAGCGGGCAGCCCATCGACCCGGGCTGTACGGGCTGGCCCGGGGTGTTGCCGACCTGCGCGGTCGTCTCCGTCTGCCCGTAGCCGTCCCGGACGGTGATGCCCCAGGCACTGCGGACCTGCTCGATGACCTCCGGGTTGAGCGGCTCACCGGCACCCAGGCATTCGCGCAGCGCGCTGACGTCAGCCGACGACAGGTCGGCCTGGATCAGCATCCGCCAGACCGTCGGCGGCGCGCAGAACGTGCTGACCCGCTCCTCGGCGAGGACCTGGAGCAGGGTGTCCGGGGAGAACCGGTCGTAGCCGAAGATCATCGCCGTCGCCCCCGCGTTCCACGGCGCGTAGACGTTGCTCCAGGCGTGCTTGGCCCAGCCGGGGGAGGAGATGTTCAGGTGCACGTCGCCCGGCCGCAGGCCGATCCAGTACATCGTGGACAGATGCCCGGCGGGGTACGACGCGTGCGTGTGCTGGACCAGCTTGGGCTGGGCGGTCGTGCCGGACGTGAAGTACAGCAGCAGCGGGTCGCTGGCCTGGGTGGGGCCGTCCGGGGTGAAGTGCGGGCTCGCGTTCCAGGACTCCTCGTAAGCCAGCCACGCCCCTCGCGAGGGCGGCCCGGCCGCCTGCGCCGGGGCGGCCGGAGCGGGTGCGGTCCCGCCCCCGGTCGTGGGCGCGACCGCGATCCGGGTCCAGTCCCCGGGCACCTCGCGGAACTTCGGCACGTGCACCGATTCGGTGATCACGTGCCGGACCTGCGCACGGCTGATCCGGTCGGCCAGGTCCGGCGGGCCGAGCAGCGTCGAGGTCGGGATGATCACCGCGCCGAGCTTCATCGCGGCCAGAATCGTCTCCCAGAGCGGGGCTATGTTGCCCAGCATGAGCAGCAGCCGGTCGCCACGCTGGACGCCCACCTCCCGCAGCCAGCTGGCCACCTGGCTGGACCGGGCCGACATGTCGGCGTAGCTGATCCGGGTGCCGCGCTCCGCGCCGCCGTTCCGGCCCGCCTCGCCTGCCTCGGAGCCGGGCGGGGTGACGATGCGCAGGGCCGTCCGGTCCGGGTGCTCAGTGGCGATCACGTCGAACCAGTCGAGCGCCCAGTTGAACTCGTTCAGCTCGGGCCAGCAGAACCCGGCCCGGGCGGCGTCGTAATCATCGCGTTCGCGGAGCAGGAAATCGCGCGCAGCCCGGAAGCTGGCCGCGTCGCTGCGGCTGTCAGTCATGCCAGTCATGGTGGTAGTAAATCCCGCATCCGTAACCCTTGACCAGCGTGATCTTTGACGTATCGGCCGTCCGGGCTGCCGGGCTGCCGGTCGGCCGGTCGGCCGGTCGGCCGGCCAGGCCGCGGCCCGCGGCCCCGCCCGGGCCAATCCCGGCGGACTGTGCGCACGTATAACCCCCGTGGCCGCGGCCGCGTGATGGCGGGTAACCCATTGACCACGTTGTGCGTTACACCGGGTGAGGGTTATCGGCCCGCCCCCGGGTCACGTCCAGGCTCATAGGTGGCTGAGAACCAGTGCAGAGACCGTTTCCAGAAGCAGGTAGCAGACTGCCAGGTATGAACACCCCGAACCGAGACAGCGTCCTGCGTGCCATCGGGTCCCGGGCTCGCGGGCACAGCCGGGTCCAGACCGCGACCGCTACGGTCGGGCTGGCCAGCGTGGTGACGGCCGGGGCCATCGCCGTGGCCCTGCCGGGTTCGCACAGCACGACGTCCTCGACTGGCTCCACCTCGTCGGGCTCGTCGTCGGCCGGATCGTCCTCGGGCACCGCGAGCTCAGGATCGACCAAGGTGAGTTCCGGCTCGTCGGGCACTGGCTCGTCGGGCACTGGCTCGTCGGGTACCAGCTCTGGGTCGTCCGGTTCCAGTTCTGGGTCGTCCAGCTCCAGCTCCTCGGGCTCCGGGTTGAGCAGCGGATCGTCCGCGCCATCGTCGAGCTCGGGTTCCAGCCAAACGACTTCGGGCGGCTCGTGATGGCCACGGAGGCTCCGGAGGCGCTGATCCGCCGCTCTGGTGCGGAGCGGGCCAATTCCGAGCCTGGGCATTCAGAGCCAGCGCAGAAGAATCATTCAGTTTCAGTGACGGCGAGCCGGCGAGGGTGGGTGCTGTGAACGGACTCACCG
>JBEKCN010000282.1:0-5675 GCA_050014855.1 Streptosporangiaceae bacterium
CTAGCTCCCGCTCCTCACGGTCGTGCTCTGCGATCTCGCGCTCAGACGAGTCTTCGTCCTCGGCCAGGCCACCCTCGGACTGTTGTCGCTCTCGTCGCTCTTGTCTCTCTGTGTCGTCTCTCGTTGCGTCGTCGTAATTGGGCCGGTAATTGGGCCGGAACATCCTCATGCCCCCTTGTGCGTCTGCGATCGCAGGACATTGGCCTGCGATACCCAGTGTGCCACCGGCGCCCGGTGGGGCCTGGACGGCGCCGAAGCCGTCCTCAAGCTCCGCGCCCTCGTCCCACCTTCGAAAGAGCCGCACCCGCTTTGGACTGGCGCTTGTCCTGGCGGCTGTTCATTGCTTTCGCGCAGTTCCGGGCGGCGCGGGTAGCCCGGAGAGGGTCGTTGAGCCCTTGCCCGGGGGACCGAGGGCCCGGGCACGGCTGCCGTATGTCGCTGGCGTGGCTGCTGCCCGTCCCGCGATGCTGCTAGCGAGGAGTGCGACGAGATGAGTATCAGTTACTACGACGCACTGTCGCCGGTCCGTGAGCCCGAGGTCGGCCTGCCCGGCGTGGTGGCCGGTATCCGGCTTCCCTACCGGGTGCTCGCGTCGATCAGCGTGCCTGCGGGCCGGATCGTCCTCGCCTTCGTTTCCGATAACGCCCAGCTCAGCCGCATGTTCGCGGCCAACTGGGCTGCGGCCGGGCCCAGTCAGCAGCCCGACGCCACGCTGTGCGCGCTGGCCCGGCCGGCTCGCGGTTACGGGCTTGATGGCCGCTGGGACCAGGCGCGATGGTGGTCGCGGGAGCACAAGATGATGCTGGTCTTCGGATTTGGCTCCTACCGGCTGGCCAAGGTGTGCGTCCGGGGCATCTGCTCGGCCGTGAGCGGGGACGACATGGTGTTCATGCACGGCTGTACCTTGAGCGTCGGCGCGGGGCCTGACCGGCGGGGTGTGGTGATCACGGGGAGTTCGGGTGCGGGGAAGACCACGCTGGTGGCGGGACTGCTGCGGCATCGTGAGTATCCGGTCGCGGTGCTGAACGACGACTGGGGCCCGGTTTCGCTGGCTCGCGGGGATTCGGTCAGCACGGGGGAAACGATGCTGCACATGAAGACCGGGAGCGTGCTGGCCCTGCGTCCGGGCTTTTTCACCAGCGCGCCGGCGGGCTCCTACGCGCGCGATCTGTCCGAGCGGGACCGGGCCGCCCGGATGCTGGTGTCGCCGGAAAGTGTCTACGGGCCGGCCTGGAGTACCACGGCGACGGTGGTGGAGCAGGTGGCCGTGGTGGTGCGGGAGCCTGCGGACTGGCTGCCGCCCGGCGGCAAAGGCGAGGCGGCCAGGGCGCTGGAGAGCGACGGTGACGCGACCCTGATCCACCATCACGAGGCGTTCTTCAACGGATCCCTGATCCTGACGGCGGAACAGGATAGGTTGCGCGAGGAACGGCGCTACAGGCAGCTACTTGATCGCGTAACGGTGTCATGGATAAATAACTGCAGTACACCTGAAGCCCTGGTAGACAACTTCATCTCCGCACTCATGAAAATCGGGTAGGTACAGTACTTCGCCGGGGGCCGACCGCCCGGCCGGGCGCGGCTACGGTGCCTGCTACTGAGACTGCCCGGGCAATGGCTGGTCTGGGCGCAGGTGGGCAATGACATCGCCGGCGGAGACGTCGTCGCCGGCGGCGACCCGGACGGCGGCGATGGTTCCGGCCACGGGCGCCGGGATGTCCAACGTGGCCTTGTTAGACTCCAGGGTGATCAGCGGGTCCTTGCCGCTGACCACGTCACCGGCGGCCACATGTACCTCGATCACTGGCACGTCGATGAAATGGCCGATATCGGGGACCGTGACCTCGATGACCTCGGAAATCCCGCTCGGCGAGCCGTAGCCCGGTGGCTCGGCCGCTGCGGAGGCCGCGTCCTCGGTGACGCGCTCCTTTACCGGCGCGGCGGCTGGGCCGCCGGACCCCGGCGCGGCGTTGAGCCGCAGGATGAGGTCCCCTTCGGATACCCGGTCACCGACCCGGGCGGCGACTTCGTCGGCTGTTCCCGCGACCGGCGCCGGAACGTCCAGCGTGGCCTTGTCGGACTCCAGCGTGATGAGCGGATCCTCGGCGGCTACGACGTCGCCGGCGGTCACATGCACCTCGATGACCAGCACGTCGACGAAGTGGCCGATGTTGGGAACTGTGATATCCACGTCAGGCTCCAGGGAAGAAGAAGAAGAAGACTATCCCACCAGCCACCTCGCGGACATCTACCGCGCATTCAATCCTCATGCCGGTGTGCGCGGGACGCGTAATGTCCGCTCGGGCCTGGGCGGGTGCGGTCGTTCCACCGTGACTGGATGCGAGACTACGCTCAGAGCGCTATGGCGCGGTAAGTCGGGGCAACGAGGCTGAGGCGGAGCCGTCCCAGGCCGCTGTGCCCCGAGGACGATGCGGGCGCTCCGCGGCGGTTGCGGCACCGGTCAGGAGATCGCGGCCGTCACCAGCTCGGTGACCTTCTTCTCCACCATGGGGCCCCACTTCTTCAGCGCGTATGACACCGGCCACACGTCGCCGTCGTCGAGGTTCGCTGCGTCCTGGAAGCCCAGGGTCGAGTAGCGGTAGTTGAACTTGCCAGCGTTCTGGAAGAAGACGACGACCTTGCCGTCCGCGTTCGCGTAAGCGGGCATCCCGTACCAGGTCTTCGGCGACAGCTCGGGGGCGGTCGCGGTCACTGTCACATGCACGCGCTCGGCTAGCGCACGATCCTCCGGTGCCATCTCCGCGATGCTGTCGAGGACCGCCTGCAGGCCGTCGGCCCTCTTGACGCCCTTCTTGCCTTCGGCGCGCAACTCGGCGGCGCGCTTCTTCATCGCGGCACGCTCCTCGGCGCTGAAGCCGCCGGACTCCGTCTCGGCATTCTTCGCAGGCATTCCCGGACTTCCTTTCATGACGGCTCCTCCGACGAGGAAGAGCTCGGCTCTAGCACGCAGGCGTCTCGTCGAGGACCTTGTTACCCCGTTGCCGGCGCGGGGAGCCGGAGCTCGGCGTAGAGTGCGCGGTGGTCGCTGCCGGTCAGCCGGTGGGCCGATGTGGTCACTACCGCGCAGCGCCGGTCGATGAGGACATGGTCGATGGCGAGCAGGGCCGGGCGCCGGCCGGGTTGTGGTCCCCAGGTTAGGGACAGCCCGTGGCCGGCCTGGCTGGCGGCGTCCACGTAGCCGCGGCGCAGGAGCCGGCGGAACTGCGCGTGATCGAGGGTGGCGTTGAAGTCCCCGGCGAGGATGCGCGGACCCTCACCGGGCGCGGGCAGCGCGGACAGCTGACTGCGCCACCGGGCCGTGGCGCCCGCCGACCAGGGAGGCTTCGGCGGCGCCGCGTGTATGCAGGCCAGCTGCACGACCTGCCCGGACGGAAGGTCAAGGCGGGCGGTGCACCGGGCGGCAGGCACCTGCGCAGCGAGCGGGCCGCTGCGCAGCGGGTAGCGGGCGTAGATGCTTTCTCGCGTGCCGTGCGGCATCGTCACCCGGTGCGGGAGCAGATCGCCCAGCCCGGCTCGCTGGAGCCTGGCGGCCGCCCCGTCGGTGAGTTCCTGCACGAACAGCACGTCCGCGTGCTTACGGCGTACCAGCTCGGCAACCACCTCGGCCCCGGCCCGGCCGGTGAGCAGATTCGCCGTCAGGACCCGCAGCACGGGCCCCGCCACGGTCGGCTGGCGGGACGGTACCGCGCGAGGGCCTACCACGGCGGTCAGGGCAGTACCGGCAACCACGGTCGCGGCAGCCGGGCCCGCGCCGCGCAGCAGCAGCGCGCTGGCCCATGCTGCCGCGGTTACCTGCGGGGTGAACGACAGCAATGGCACGGCCCACGCTTCGGCGGGCCGGAGACGATCAGCGCCCGCCAGCCGGGCACCCGCCCAGCCGGCCAGCGCGCCGGCCACCGCCCACTCCATGCATCGTGACGGCATTGGCTCATGATCGCAGAACGTGGGCCGTGTCACTGACGTCGTGGTACTTGGGCGGTGCCGTAGCCGCCCCCCGCAGGCCTGCGGGCCGTCCTTCGCGCCCGTGAACGCCCTGGCCAAGTCCCTGGTTATATGCCGCGTGTCGGGTGACCTGTTGTTGTGAGCGGTACTCGTGCCACATGACAGTCAGGCGTGTATGGTTCCGCGGCTGGCGTCCCGGGCGTGTCTGCGTTTAGGGACGAATGTCCTGGTCTGGCGGACCATTGACTCGGTCCATTTCCCCCGTGCCCGGGCGACGCTGCACGGGTTGGTATCCGACCCGGTGCCGCACGGAGGAGGGCATCATGGCGAATCTGAGTTCCGTGCTTGCGCAGGCGGCGGCCAAACATGGCGAGCGTCCGGCTGTGCGCCTGGACGACCTGGTGCTGAGCTACTCGCAACTGCGGGACGCCGCGGGCCGGGCAGCGGCCCTGCTGTCGTCTCTGGGAGTTGAACCTGGTGACCGGGTCGGCGTCATGCTGCCGAATGTGCCGGCGTTCCCGATCGTCTTCTACGGTGCGCTCGCCGCCGGGGCCGTCGTCGTGCCGATGAACCCGCTGCTGAAGAGCCGCGAGGTCGCCCACTACGTCGGGGATTCCGGCGCGAAGGTCCTGTTCACCTGGCACGAGGCGGTGGCGGAAGCAGCCAAGGGCGCCGCCGGGACAGGCGCGCAGATCCTCGAGGTTGACGAGCCGGATCTGCACTCGCTGCTCGCCGGGCTCACCCCGGCGCCCTCGATGGCGGATCAGGCCGGCGATGAGGACGACGCCGTGATCCTGTATACCTCGGGCACCACCGGCCCGCCCAAGGGCGCCGAGCTCACGCACGCGAACCTGACCCGCAACGCCGAGCTCACGGCCACCACGATGCTGAATGTCCACCCCGGCGACGTGACCATGGGCTGCCTGCCGCTATTCCACGTCTTCGGCCTGACCTGCGGGCTGAACGCGACGATCGTCAGCGGCGGCACCCTGACGCTGCTGCCCAGGTTCGACGCCGGCAAGGCCCTGGAGATCATCGGCCGGGACCAGGTGACGATCTTCGAGGGGGTGCCGACGATGTACGCCGGGATGCTGCATCACCCCGACCCCGCTGCCACCAATACTTCGTCCCTGCGGACCTGCATCTCCGGCGGCGCCTCGATGCCGCTGGAGATCATGCGCGGATTCGAGCAGACCTTCGGGTGCATGATCCTGGAAGCCTACGGGCTGTCGGAGACCTCCCCGGTCGCGTCCTTCAACCACCCGGACCGGGAGCGCAAGCCCGGCTCGATCGGCACGCCGATCGAGGGGACCAGCATGCGTGTGGTGGACCCGGACGGCCGCGAAGTGCCTGACGGGCAGGTCGGGGAGATCGCCATCCGGGGGCACAACATCATGAAGGGCTACTGGGGCATGCCCGGCGCCACCGCGGAGGCGATCCCGGATGGCTGGTTCCGCAGCGGCGACCTGGCCAAGGTGGACGAGGATGGCTATTTCTTCATCGTGGGCCGCCAGAAGGATCTCATCATCCGCGGCGGGTACAACGTCTACCCGCGCGAGATCGAGGAGGCCCTGCACGAGCATCAGGCCGTCGCCGAGGTCGCCGTCGTCGGCATCCCGCACGCCGATCTGGGCGAGGAAATCGGCGCCGCCGTGCAGCTCAAGCCCGGGGCGATAGCTACCCCGGCGGAACTGCGCGCGTTCGCCAAGGAA
>JBEKCN010000283.1:0-5667 GCA_050014855.1 Streptosporangiaceae bacterium
CCAGCCAGATTGTCAGGAGGTGCAGCCGCCGGGACAGCTTGTCCCAGCCGAACAGCCACAGCCCCAGGAACGTCGACTCCAGGAAGAAGGCGGCCAGTCCCTCCATCGCGAGCGGGGCGCCGAAGATGTTGCCGACCAGCCGCGAGTACGCCCCCCAGTTCATCCCGAACTCGAACTCCTGGACGATGCCGGTGACCACGCCGATCGCAACGTTGATGACCAGCAGCGTGCCGAAGAACTTGGTCAGCCGCAGGTACTCGTCCCGCTTGGTCCGGTACCACGCCGTCTGCAGCAACGCGGTCAGAAAAGCCAGCCCAATGGTCACCGGGACGAAAAAGAAATGGTTGATCGACGTGAACGCGAATTGCCACCGCGCGAGATCCAGCGCCATCCGTACCTCCCCTGGTCACCAGAGCTTCGAAGCGATTGGCCGCACGTTCACGGCCGCCGCGTGGTCAGGAAGTGGTCAGGAACTAGCGTCGGCCGACCCGCCGTTCCGCCAGGCGGAAGTGCCGGCCGCGGCGGCGGTCCTGGCCTGGGCCCACTTGAGCTTCGCGACCTCGCTGGGCGGCACGTCCATCTCCTGGATCCACCGGCGGGTGGCGGAGAGCAGGTGCGAGCCGCCGACGACCAGGCCCACCAGGGCGACCACGGTGCCGGCTCCGATGAGCGCGGCGCCGGTGATCAGCGGCCCAGTTCTGAAGTCCGGCAAGTTATTGCTGTCCTGCGTATTAGCAGACATGACACACACCATCCTGGCCGTTGGACAATCACCATCACTTTGGCCGCGTTGGCGCAGGCAGGCATCACCCTGCCTGGGTGATTGCCTCCGCCAGCCGCCACCCGCCGGCGAGGCCACCGCCCGGCCGGCCCAGCCACCGCCCGGCCGGCCAGTCCGCCACCCAGCCGGCCCAGCCGCCGCCCGGCCGGCCAGTCCGCCACCCAGCCGGCCATTAAGGCCAGATCGCCCTGCGGGCCAATAAGGCCAGATCACCCTGCCGGGGTGAAGTGACCGGAAACCGTTACCGCCACATTGAGTGTGTGGGCGAACACTCCGACGCGGTATCGCCGCCGAGAAGTGGCATCGCCGCCGAAAAGAGGCAAGATGACTGACACCGCTTCCCGCGCTGCCAAAGGCCGGACCGCAACTTCCCCCGCCGCCAAAGGCCAGACCGCGACGGGGCCGGCCCAGACGAGCCTGTTCCCGCCGATCGCCGACTACGCATTCCTGTCGAACTGCGAGCAGAGCTGCCTGATCGCGCCGGACGGATCAGTCGAATGGCTGTGCCTGCCGCGGCCCGATTCCCCCAGCGTGTTCGGGGCGCTGCTCGACCGGACCGCCGGCATGTTCCGGTTCGGTCCCGGCACCACCCACGTGCCCCAGCACCGCCGGTACGTACCGGGGACGATGGTGGCGGAGACGACCTGGCAGACCCCGAAGGGGTGGCTGGTCGTCCAGGACTTCCTGGCCGTCGGCCCGGTCCCGCACGAGGGGCGCCGACCCGACTACCACCGCGCCCCGGCTGATTTCGGCGCCGTCGGGGCGCTGGTGCGGATCGCGACCTGCATCAGCGGCCGGGTCGAGGCCGTGGTGAACTGCGGGCCGATGTTCAACTACGGGACCGTCGGCGGCACCTGGAGCTACTCCGGTAGCGGGTACGACGCGATGACGATCGTCCCCGCGGAGGGGGACACGCAGCTGAGCCTGGCCGGCAGCATCCCGCTCGGCGTGCTGGGCGCCCGCTGTTATGGCCGCACGACCCTCGCCGAGGGCCAGTCGGCGTTCGTCGCCTTGTCCTGGGGAGATGCCCGGGCGCCGGCGAACCAGGATGAGGCGTTCGGCGCGCTGAAGACCACGGTCGACTACTGGCGTGACTGGCTGAGCTCGGCCAAAGTCCCCGACCATCCATGGAAGCCCTACCTCGACCGCAGCGCCCTGACCCTGAAGGGGCTCAGCTACGCCCCCACCGGCGCCATCATGGCCGCAGCGACGACCTCGCTGCCGGAAACGCCCGGCGGGGCGCGCAACTGGGACTACCGGTTCACCTGGATCAGGGACTCGTCGTTCATGCTCCGGGCGCTATTTCACCTGGGCTTCGACTGGGAGGCGATCGAGTACTGGGGTTTCGTCCTGGACGCGGTCACCGCGGGGGACCTCAACCGCCGGCCCGAGCTGCAGATCATGTACGGCATCGCGGGGGAACGTGACCTGACCGAACACACGCTGGACCACCTGTCCGGCTGGCGCGGGGCGCGCCCGGTCCGGGTCGGCAACGGAGCCTGGAATCAGCAGCAGCACGACGTCTGGGGCATGATCATCGACGCCCTCGACGTCCAGTTCCACCTGGCGGCCTCCCAGATCGCGGTGCCGGTGTGGGAAGGACTCGCCACCTTCGTGGACGCCGCGCTGGAGCACTGGCGGGAGCCGGACCAGGGCATCTGGGAAGTCCGCGGTGATCCCAAGGACTTCGTCGCGTCAAAGGTCATGTGCTGGGTGGCGGCCGCGCGGGGCGCCGATCTCGCCGAGGAGCGGGGTGCGGCCGACCGCGCCGAGCGCTGGCGGGCGGGCGCCGACGAGATCAAGGCCGAGGTGCTGGAGAAGGGCGTGTCCGACCGGGGCGTGTTCCGGCAGCACTACGAGACCGATGATCTCGACGCCTCGCTGCTGCTGCTGCCGATCATGGGGTTCCTGCCTCCCGACGACAAGCGCATCATCGCGACCGTCCTGGCCATCGCCGACGAGCTGACCCAGGACGGCCTGGTCCTGCGCTACAAGGTGGAGGGCACAGACACCGGGTTCTCCGGTGACGAGGGCACCTTCACCATCTGCTCCTTCTGGCTGGTGACCGCGCTGGCCATGATCGGCGAGCAGCACCGCGCGCGCGCCCTGTGCGAGAAGCTGCTGTCCTTCGCCGGGCCCTTGATGCTGTACGCGGAGGAGATTGACGCGACCACCGGCCAGCATCTCGGCAACTTCCCGCAGGCCTTCACGCATCTGGCGCTGATCGAGGCGGTGTCGCTGCTCATCGAGACCGAGCGCGCAGGCGCGTCCGGCCCTTCGTACAATCCGCCTCCCGTCATATAACCTCCCGTCATATAAGTCGTATAAGGGGTGGGATCAGGCACCGGAGAGGAGCCGGGACGGACCCCAGCGGGAACGAAAGCTCAGCCAGCCCCGCGGCTTCCGCGGGGCTGCCTGACGCTGAGCCGGACGCCCGGTTCACCTTCGCCAACGAGCGGACGTTCCTGGCCTGGAGCCGCACCGCGCTCGCGCTGGTGACCGCGGGGCTCGCGATCGTCCAGCTGCTGCCGGCCTTCCCCGGCGTCCCCTGGGGCCGGCGCATCATCGGAACCCCGCTGATCCTCCTCGGCTCGGCCGTCGCCATCGTCAGCTACCTGGAATGGAGGGGCAATCAGCGGGCACTTCGCCGCGGTGAGCCGCTGGGCCACTCGCGGCTGCCCGGGATCCTGGCCGTGACCATCGCGGCCGTTGGGCTGATCGCCGTGGCGCTTTCCCTGCTGTCCGGGGAGGTGAGGCATTGACGGCGCCCGTGGACGACATCGAGGACGCCGATCCCGGCCTGGCCCGGGCGAGGACGGCCCTTTCCTGGACGCGGACGGCGATCTCGTTCGCGGCTCTGGGGGCCGCCATCCTCAAGAGCCGTCCGTACGCGGGCATCCCGATCCTGATCCTCAGCGGCCTGATCTGGGGAATGGGCCAGCTGGTCCGCGCACCGGGCACGGACCGGGCCCGGTCCCGCCGCCTGCTGCTAATCGCCGTAGCCATCACCGGCGTTTCGATCGTAGCGCTGGCGATTGCGCTGCTCAGTCCCGAGCCCGGCAGCCGCTGAGACTCTCCGCCCGGCGCTCAGCGGCCGGCGCCCGGCGCCCGGCCGGCCGGCCGCTGAGCTGCGCGAGTAAAGCCGGCCGGCGCGCTGACGGCCCTGCGGGCGGTTCCTGGACCGCCAGCCACTCCGTGCTGGTGGCGGGAGTTTCCGCCGCCAGGGCGTTCGACGACAGGTGACAGCTGGTCGTTTCCACGAAAGGGCGCCTGAATCGGCCAGGTCAGGGTTTGCTGCTGGGGGCCGGGGCGGGGACGTTGCTTTCCGCGGTGCGTTCGGGCAGCAGCAGCAGCGCCCCGGCGAGGAAGCACAGCGCGCCGATCAAGGTACCCAGATTCGACCGCTCGGCGTTGCGGAGCTGGCCGGTCACCGGGCTGATGTAGCCGGCCACGGCGGACACGCCGAAAGCCACGGAGCCGACGAGGTTGAGCAGCGTGATCCACCATCCCCACGACCGCGGCTGCCAGCCGATCCAGCCGTGGCAGACCTCGAACCAGGCCAGGGCGCTGGCTACCAGAAAGCAGACGGAGCCGATGGCATCGGGCCGCCACACGTGCTGATGCGCGGCCGAGGCGGTGAGGTCGACCCGTACCGCGTTCCCGGTGCTGAGGTTGAAGAACACGGTCCCGGCCAGCTGGACCGCCGTCGCCCACCAGTCGATCCGGTGGGGCTGGAAGACGAAGAAGCGCCGCCGGTCCGCGTGTGATGGCTGCGGGCCCGCGTCCACGGCCTCCCGGTAGCTCAGAAAACTTGCCGCGGTGAAGAACAGGGAGCCGATGAAGAAGGTCCAGGCGTCCCAGCGGGTCCCCACGGCACTGGCGTAGCCGGGGACCGCGCCGACGGCGAACAGCAGCGAGCCCACCGCGAACAGGACAGCGATCCACCAGTCTCGCGCCCGGGGGGCCCACCACGTCGATCCGGCCGCCGCGGCGTCCCGCAAATGCTTGCGGTGGCGGCGGGAATCCCAGTGCGCCACCACGCCGTCCGGGCGGACGTGCTCGACGAAGGTCACGAAGGGGCCCACCCGGCCCTGCCCGGCATCGCGGTCCCGCACGGACATCGGCGTCCTATCTGATCGGTTTCACCCCACCCGGTCCTGATAGCAGACTGCCCGGCCCTGATGCTGGTGACCTCACCCGCCATAGGTGATGCGTCCCTCCGCGACGGCAGCCAGCATGGCGGGTAGTGCCGCCTCCGGCCGGACAGCGAATGCCACGGCACAGGACCACGGGGCGGGTGTTCCGATCGAAGAGGCGGGCGATTATGGCGTTGCACGAACGTGACACGGTCCGTGCCCAGCTAGAGGACTGCGTGTTCGCTGACCGGGACCTGACCAGGCCGGTCGCCAAGTACCGGTTCCCTGCAGACGGAACGTTGCCCAGGGACGCGTTCCAGCTGGTGGCGGACGAGCTGATGCTCGATGGCAACGCGCGCCAGAACCTGGCCACGTTCTGCCAGACATGGGAGGAACCCGAGGTTCATGGCCTGATGGCTTTGTCGATCAACAAGAACCTGATCGACAGAGACGAGTACCCGCAGGCCGCCGAGATCGAGCGGCGGTGCGTGCATATGATGGCCGACCTGTGGAACGCGCCCGAGGCGGCCAACACCGTGGGCACCTCGGCCATCGGCTCCTCCGAGGCCTGCATGCTGGCGGGGATGGCGGCCAAGTGGCGGTGGCGGGCCAAGCGCCGAGCCGACGGCAAGCCGACCGACAGGCCGAACATGGTGTGCGGCCCGGTCCAGGTGGTATGGCACAAGTTCGCCCGCTACTGGGACATCGAGATGCGTGAGGTCCCGATGTCATCCGGCCACTACATGATGG
>JBEKCN010000284.1:0-5665 GCA_050014855.1 Streptosporangiaceae bacterium
CTTTGGAAAAATGTTCCAGCCATGGGCGTCGAGCAGGTCCGCATGCCGCTTATGCGACAGCCTGAAATATGCAGCCCGTCATCCCTGCGCAGCGGGCCGCAAAAGAATTCCCTACCGCCTCGCTGTACGTATTCGGAAGTCCTGTGATCACCATCGCATCGTGCCTGGTAGACGCGGTCCGGGCCGCACGCAATCACACGATTTCCGAATACTTACGCCTCGCTGGCTACGCGGAGCGTCGCACCAGCACAGCCGAATCACCTGGGGCCAGCTCATCCCGTCGCCCCGCCATTTGAAACATGACGCCCAAATCGGGCAAATGGGAGTTATAGGTCACAGCGTGTTATTCCGGATTCGGACACCTTCCGTTTCCGGGCTGAATGCTGCATGGTGGCTTCCAGCACCCAGCGTGCGCAAAGTTGCCAAAGTTGCCAAAGTGGCCCGTCGCCCTGACCCTGCGACACGTGCGCGCGCCGATCCTCAGCCGCCGCTCTCGCGGCGGCGGGCATACGCCCATGGGTGGACGCCGAGCACGCCAAGTGCACAACCGAAAGGTCATCTTGGCTACCAAGAAGGCACTCAACCGCAAGTTCTCCACACTCACCGTCGCGGCAGCAGGCTGCGCGGTCGCCGTGGCCGCCATCGCTTCGGGCGCAGCAACCAGCGCCCTCACGGCGGCCAGCGCAACCGGGCCAGCCGCCGCGGCCAAGCCACACCAAGGCGCCGTCCTGGACGCCTACACCAGGCCGCTCACCGCCGACTACAGCTTCGGCGCGCTCGAACACCTCTGGACGGCCGTAGGCGGCAACGGCAGGACCGCTTCCCACGCGGCCTGCATCGCCGAGCATGAATCAGGCGGCAACCCCAATGCCATCAGCCCGACCAACGACTGGGGCCTGTGGCAGATCCACAACGGCGGCCGCCGCATGCTCAACCCGGCCGCGAACGCCGCGGCCGCCGTCCGCATGTCAGACAATGGCCGCAACTGGTCAGCGTGGACAACCGCCCGATGGTGCTAGCGCGACGGCAGTGATCATGAACGGGCGCTTCCTCCCATCCGGCTGTCCGGAACGCCACCAAGAGGCGGCCGCGGGGATCTTCCCCGCGGCCGCCCTCTGTACCCACCGCCTGCGCGATCAGGCAAGATCACGGCGGCGGCGGCACCTGGGCGAGCAGTGCATCCTGAGTCGAACAGCGCGTCGCCCGCAGCGCGCCAGGCACAATAATCTTTCACTTGCGTGTGCATCTACAACCAGGGCTAGGCCATAAACTGCCTGCTGGACTCAGCGGTAGACGAGCGTCCCGTCGTCGAGGTCCGCCCGGGGCAGGATGTCGCGCTCCTGCTCGTGCTCCAGCATGTGGGCCCACGGCTCGCGGTCGCCCTGTTTGTACAGGATGTGCTGCGAGCGCATGACGTAGCCGGGGCTGAAGTTCTCCGGATCGGACCACGCCCGCAGCTGCATGTCCGCGTCCTGGGGCCGCAGGGTGGGGACCACCATCGTGGCGCCTTTGTCCTGCATGTGGGCCAGCAGGCGGCCCACGAGGTCGCTGACCAGGTCCACGCGCAGGGTCCAGCTGTGCCGGAAGTAGCCGAAGGTGTAGGCCATGTTCGGCAGGCCGCTGATCATGATGCCGCGCCAGGTGACGCGTTCGGTGAAGTCGACCGGTTTGCCGTCGACGGTGAAGGCGACGTCACCGAGGACCGACAGGTTGAAGCCGGTGGCGGCGACCACGATGCCGGCGGGGATCTCCTCACCGGAGCTGACCTTTATCCCATGCTCGGTGAACGCCTCAATGGTGTCGGTGACGATCGAGGCCTTCCCCTCGCGCAGGGCCGCGAACAGGTCGCCGTCCGGGACGATGGCGATGCGCTGCTGCCACGGGCGGTAGCGGGGGGTGAAGTGCTTCTCGACGTCGAAGCCCTCCGGCAGCAGCGGGCGGATGGACTCGATGAGGAAAGTGTGCAGCTCGTCCGGCGCTTCCAGCGACGTCCGGGCCAGCCAGTGGTACTGCGAGATGTACTGGCGGCGCAGGATCTCGTGGGTCCACTCCTCGGGGATATCCAGGGCGCGCAGCGTCACGGCGAGCTCGCTTGCCGTGGGCGGAGCGAAGTAATACGACGGGGAGCGCTGCAGCATCGTGACGTGGGCCGCCTTCCCGGCTATCGCGGGGATCAGCGTCGCGGCCGTGGCGCCGGAGCCGATCACGACGACGCGCTTGCCCGCCAGGTCGAGGTCCCCGGGCCACCGCTGGGGGTGCACGACGGCGCCCTGGAAGCGGTCCATGCCTTCCCACTGGGGCCGGTAGGGCCTGGCGTGGTTGTAGTAGCCCTGGCACATCCACAAGAATCCGGTGGTGAACCGCAGCTGCTGCCCGGTGTCGCCCCGGGTGACCTCGAGGGTCCACCGGCGGTCCCCGGCCGACCAGCTGGCCGCAGTGACCCGGTGCCGGTAGCGGATGTACTGGCCGAGGTCGTCCTCGTCAATAACCTCGTCGAGGTAGGCGAGGATCTCTTCGCCCGCCGCGATCGACGCGCCGCGCCACGGCTTGAACCGGTAGCCGTAGGTGAACAGGTCGCTGTCGGAGCGCACCCCCGGGTACCGGTGGGTCCACCACGTTCCGCCCCGGTTGTCCTGGGCGTCCAGGATGACGAAGGTCTGGTCGGGGGACTGGTCCCGCAGGTGGTGCGCGGCGCCGATACCGGAGATCCCAGCGCCGACGATGAGGACATCGACGTGACCGGCGTCCTGGATCTCCTGGCTGCCCGGGGCGGGAACGGTCGCGGCTGCAGTCGTCGTCATGGCCGGACCTCCGGGACGCGCGCACTGATGCCGCAAGCTTAGCTCCGGCCGTTACAGAAAGCACTGGGCCGGTCCGGCAGCCGGAACCGGACCTGCAGGGGCCCGCCCGGCCTGCCACCCTCGGCGGGACTCGATCGAAGCCCACCCCACCGTCGGGTTCGCCGGCAGGCTGATCTGCTGCCGGCTAAGCGAGATCCAGCCCTGGGCCTGGCCTGGCGCAATGCCGTCGGCCCAGTGGGCCCGGCCCAGTCCGGTCCGGCCCAGTCCGGTCCGGCCATCCGGTGCGGGCGGTTCAGCGGAGGGCGGGGTAGCGGCCACGGAACCTGATCAGGGGATCGCCGGACGGGGCCTGGTAGGGCACCGCGAGCACCCGGGCGATGAGCACCAGGTGGTCCCCGGCCGGGATGCGCCGGCTCACCTCGCATTCCAGGGCGGCCAGCCCGCCGTCCGGGATCAGCGCGCCGGACAGCGGGCCGCGGCGATGCGGGACCTCGGCCAGCATTCGCCTGGCGTTCGGCCGCCCGGCGGCCGCGAAGCGGCCGGCCAGCATCCGCTGGCTCGCGGCCAGCAGGCATACGGCGAACCGGCCCGCCGCCGCCCCGCCCGGGCCCCCGCCGTCAGCCGGGTCCGCGCCGTCACCCGGGCTGGGACCGTCACCTGGGCTGGGACCGTCACCTGGGCTGGGACCGTCACCTGGGCTGGGACCGTCACCTGAGCTGGTCCCGTCACCCGGGCTGGTCCCGAGCAGTTCGGCCGGGTAGGACGCCGCGAGCAGCGAGATGAGCACCAGCGGCGGCTCCAGGGACACTGGGCAGAACGCGCTCACCGTCGTGCCGATGTCGTCACGTCCGTCAGCGATCGTGACCAGCGTGACCCCGGCCGCGTACGCGGACAGCGCGCCGGCGAAATCGGGCGGAGCGGCGGTCGCGGGGCCCGCCCCGGTACTTCCCGCCGGGGCAAGTGCCGGGGTCCGTTCGGTCAATCGATTCTCCAGTATCCCGGCATCATCAGCGGCCCGTACGGCGGCAGGCCGGCGTGCGCAGCCAGCCGCCAGGCCGGGCCCCACGCCTCCAGGCCCGGCACCAGCCCGGCCGCGAGCACCGGCAGCAGCCCGGACAGGCCGGCCGCCGCCTGCGCGGCGCGGTCGTCGCTCGATTCGCGCAGGCGCAACTGATCCAGCGGAGTGGTCCGCGGGAAGAGGCGCAGTGGGGCGTCCGCGGGCAGGCCGCCGCGGCGGCGGGCCGCTTCGGCCGCCACTGCCATCCCGCCGAGCCGGTCGGCCAGGCCGTTGCGCACGGCGTCCGCGCCGGTCCAGACCCGGCCCCGGGCCACCTCCTGGACCTCCTCCGCCGACATGCCGCGGCCCTCCGCCACCTTGCTGGTGAAGTCGGCGTAGACGTGGTCCAGCCAGCTGTTGACGATGGCCCACTCGTCCTCGCTGAACGGGTGGGTGGGGGCGAACATGCTGCCGTGCGCGCCTTCGGCCACCGTGTCGGTCGTGATGCCGGCCCGGGCGAGCAGGTCGGTGACGACAGGCTTGCCCGTGAGCACGCCGATCGAGCCGGTGATCGTGCCCGGCTGGGCGATGATCTCGTCCGCGGCCAGCGCGATGTAGTACCCGCCGGACGCCGCGACGTCGCCCATGGACACCACCACCGGCTTGCCCCCGGCGCGGGCCCGGACGACCTCCCGCCAGATGGAATCGGACGCGGTGGACGAGCCGCCGGGGCTGTTCACCCGAAGCAGGATGGCGCGCGCCCGCTCGTCGGCGGTCGCGGCGCGCAGGGCGGCCGTGAGCGTGTCGGAGCCGATGGACGATCCGGACAGCGGGCCCCGGCTGCTCCGGCCCTGCCGGATCGGCCCGGTGGCGTAGATGACGGCGACGTAGCGTTCCCGGGGGCTCGGCAGCTTGCGGGCCCGCTGCGCCAGGGCGTGCGTCCGCTGGTAGCGCCCGACGGACTGCAGGACCGCGTCCGGGCCGGCCTGCTTACGGACGGCGGCGTAGACCTCGTCGCGGTACCCCACCGCGTCGACGAGCCCCTCGTCCAGGGCCTGGCCAGGCAGGAACGGGCCGCGGTCGAGCAGGGCCCGCGCGTCGGCCGGGGTCTTCCCCCGCCGTTCGGCGATCGCGCTGGTCAGCTGGTCGGCCACGGACCGGGCCAGATGCTCGTACTCCTCCCGGGCGGGCCCGGTGAAGCCGCGCTCGGTCAGCGGGTGCGCCGCGGTCTTGTATTCCTGCCGCTGGGCCGCCTCGAAGGTCACGCCGATCTTGTCCAGCGCCGAGCGCAGGAACAGTTGCTCGACCACGATGCCGGTGAGGCCGAGGCTGCCGGACGGCTGCAGGTAGATCTGGTCGAACGCGGTGGCCAGGTAGTACGGCAGGTTGCCGCGCGAGAACTCGCCGAATGATTCGGCCCACGCGTACGTCGGCTTGCCCGCGGCGCGGAACTGGCTGATCGCCTCCCACAGCTCCTGCACCGTGGCGAGGCCGATGTGCTGGCCGCCGACCTTGGCCACCACGGCCTTCACCCGGTCGTCCTGCCGCGCCCGCCGCAGCCCGTCGAGCACATCGGCGAGCCGGGACTTGTGCCGGGCCAGCAGCGCCGCCACCGGATCGGCGGGCGGCCCCTCCGAGACGCCCTGCGTGAGGTCCAGCTCCAGGATGAACGGCGCGGTCCGCCGCTGCCGCAGTTTGGTGACCTGCCCGGCCAGCATCGCATCTGCCATCCGTTCGCGAACCTCCAAGCACGCGCAGGCTAGCGAAAGCCAGCGCAATCTACGCAGGTCAACGGTGGTTTGGGAGCCAAGCCGCCGCAAGCCGGCGAAAGCCAGCGCAACCCCCATTGTGCCATTCATGTGCCACG
>JBEKCN010000285.1:0-5659 GCA_050014855.1 Streptosporangiaceae bacterium
TGTTCCGCCTGTGTTTCTATGTGGTCCTCCTGGCGGGATGTGCCCGGGAGATCTGGTTCTACTGGCGTGCGCTCTCGGAGGCGGAGGTGCTGGAGGAGCGCCGGCGTATCGCACGCGATCTGCATGACGGGCTGGCGCAGGAACTGGCTTACCTGTTGCGGAACCTGAAATCCCTGAACGGGACGGTCGACGCGGAAGCGAAGGCGCGGTTGCTGCACGCTGCCGAGCGGGCGCAGCTTGAGGCACGGCTGGCCGTCAATACCCTTGGCGCTTCCCGGAAGCAGTCGGTCAACGTGGCTATCGCCCAAGTGGTCGGCGAGGTCGCGGCGCGTGACCACATCAAGCTGGTATTTGACGTCAGCCCCGACATCCGGTTGCCGGCCGGACGGGCCGAGGCGCTCGTACGGATCGCGTGCGAAGCAGTCGGCAACGCCGCCCACCACAGCGGCGCCGACGGGGTCAGCCTGAGCCTGCGGCGCAACGGATCGCGCGTGCGGCTGAGCGTCCGCGACAGCGGCTCCGGCTTTGACCCCGACGCCCCGGCGCCGGGATTCGGGCTCATCTCGATGCGAGAGCGGGCCAGCTCGGTCGGTGGTGATCTGCGAATCTCCACCGTGCCGGGCCAGGGCACCGAGGTCGAGGCCACCCTGTGAGCGCTGCGGCGAGACCGCCCCGGCGCGTCCTCATCGCCGACGACCATGCGCCGACCCGTGCGGACGTTCGCCGTGCCCTGGATGACGATGAGCGCTTCGAGGTCTGCGCGGAGGCGGCCGACGCGCCAGCTGCGGTGCAGGCGGCCCTCGATGAAAGGCCCGACATCTGCCTGCTTGACATCCGGATGCCCGGTGGCGGCCTGGAGACGGTGTGGGAGATCACGGCGCGGCTGCCGGAAGCGAAGATCGTGGTGCTGACCGTTTCCGAAGACGACCAGGACCTTTTCGCCGCGCTCCAGGCGGGAGCCGATGGTTATCTGCTGAAGACAATGGACCTGAACCGGCTGCCCGCTGTGCTTACCGGCGTGTACCGCGGTGAGGCGGCCATGCCGCGCATGCTCGTGGCGCAGGTTCTGCACAGCTTCCGGCGGCTGGAGCCGCGCTGGCGACACCCGGTCGGCACGGGGCGTGCGCGGCGGCTGACCACCCGCGAGTGGGAAGTGCTCGAACTGCTCGCGGAGGGACGGTCGACCGCTGAGATCGCCGAGCGGCTCGTGCTTTCCACCAGTGCGGTGCGGGTGCACATCGCCTCCATCGTGCGCAAGCTCGGCGTCCCCAGCAGGGCCGCTGCCGTCGAGCTGTTCCGCCGCCGTTCAGACACCTGAGCGGGTGCCAAGGTTGCGGCGAACGTTTGCCGACGATGACTCTCAAGAGATGACGCCCCCAAGACAGCCCCTGCGGGTCTTGATCGCGGATGACCATCCCTTGCTCCGGCATTCGTTTCGGCTGGACCTGGAAGCGGCCGGGATCCAGGTATGCGCAGAGGCCGCGACGGGCGCTGCGGCGGTCCGCGCCGCGCTCGCTGAGCGGCCCGACCTGTGCCTGCTGGACATGCGCATGCCGGAGGGCGGCGGCATCGCCGCCGCCAAGTCGATTCGCCTGTCGCTGCCCGCTACGAAGATAGTCCTGATCACGGCCCTGCCTGACGAGGAAGGGATCATGGCCGCCGCGCGCGCCGGAGCGGATGGATTCCTGGCCAAGGACGTGAACCGGGTGCGCTTGCCGTACGTTTTGCACGCTGTCGCGGACGGGGAGACCACGTATCCGCGGCGGCTTCTCCACCCGGTGCTGCGCGCGCTCCAGCCACCTAGGCCCTCAGATTGTTGAGCTCCTACGAAACTGAGCTCCTACGAAACTGACCGCTCAGAAACCTGAGCGGTCAGTGAGCAGAAGGACTCTTGCGGTACACGTGCTCTGCCTAAAAGCATTGAACCGCCGCCAGGGCTGCTCGGTGGGCGGTGATTGACGATGATGCCGAAGGGGAGATCGCGAAGCATCCCTTGGCGGCAAGTTCCGACGGTGGGGACCGGAGGGGGAGGGGACCGCAATGAATGATGCGTGCACTGCTGAAGACGATCTGAGGCTGGTGTGCCACGACATCCGGCAGCCGGCGGCAGGAGTGATTGCCCTTGCGGGGGCAGTCCTGGCCGAGGCTGGACTGCCGGAAAGCATGCGAATCCGCCTGGAACAGATCGTTGCGCTGGCGGAATGGCAGTCAGACGTGCTCGAACACTGGCTCCAGGTCTGTGGCGCCGATGCGCCGGATGAGGATGCGAATGTTGTCCGTGTGGTGAATGAGGCAGCAGCCGCGGAAAGGGCGACGTGGCGAGGGGAGCTGACCATTGTCTGGCCATCAGAGCCCATGTTCGCCGGGCTGCACCCCATCGTCTTGCGCCGTATGGCGGCCAATCTGCTCGCCAACGCGACGCGCGCCGCGGGCCCGTCCGGCCGGGTCATCATCGAGGTGCTCAGGCGGCCGAGCCGGATACTGCTCGTAGTGGAGGACAACGGTCCCGGCTTCGGCTGCCTGCCCGAGGGCTTCGGGCTCGGGCTGTTCGATGTGGCCCGGCAGGCCCTCGCCTGCCAGGGAAGGCTGGAGTGCGGCCGGGGCGACCTTGGCGGCGGACGGGTAAGCCTGTGGCTTCCGGTGTCAGCGTCCGCCCTGGCGGGAAGGATGGCAGATGCGCCTCGTGTTGTGTGACGACAACCGCATGCTGTGCGAGGCTCTCGCCTCCATCTTGGAGGCACACGGCCATCCGATACTCGCGATCACGACATGCGTGGCCGGGGGTATCGCGGCGGTAGCTGAGCATCGGCCCGACGCGTGCCTACTGGACCTGTGTCTTCCCGACGGCAGCGGTCTGGATGCAGCCCGCGCTATGCGACACCACCATCCGGACACAAAAGTCCTCGTGCTTTCCTGCCTCACAGACCCAGCGGTGCTGTGGGAGGCGAAGAAGATCGGTGTTACGGGATTCCTCCGTAAGGACCAGAAGCCCGAAAAGATCTTGGCCGCTCTGGACGTGATCGGCGCGGGCGGGACAGTTTTTGATCCAAATCTTTCGCGCCAGCCGAGATGGCGGACGGACGCGCAGCCTCGCGAGAATCCCTTGAGAGCGCTCACGCCTCGCGAAATGGAGGTGATGGGCCGAATCGTCGCGGGGCAGAGCACCGCGCAGATGGCCCGCGAGATGGGCGTCGCAACCAGCACCTTGCGCAGCTATATAAAAAACATTCTCACCAAGCTCGGAGCGCACACCCGGCTCCAGGCCGCCGCCATCGCGAGCCGAGCGCCCCGGCCATTATCAGGAGCGATCTGCCGCGATGCGGAAGCGCCACCCATGAGCAGAATGCAAACACGAGCGGCGGCGTATTGTTATTAGAGATCATCGAGGTCAAGCTCATAGTGCTCGTATATCACCCCACCGGCCCCAAAGGACACCTTGAACCGGTAGAGATCCTGATCGAGGGCCCGGCCTTCGTCGACGGTGCAGACGCCGAAGTCGAAGAACCGGCACCTCCGCTTGGCGGCAAGCTCGATAGCCTGCTCCATGACCGGGTCGGTGGCGAAGATATTACGGCCGCGCTCGGTAGTCGCCGTGTACTGCATGTGCAGCACCGGGCCAGCCGCGAACAATACGGCGCCTCCGACCACCTCACCGTCAAGCCTGGAGACTATCAGCGTGATCTCATCAGGGAAGCGGTCATGCAGCATCCGGACTTCATCGAGTGTATGTGCGGGGGATACGCCATGGCGACGGCCGAGGTTCCGTTCCAGTACGTCCCAGAAGGCGGCAATTTCAGCCCAGTCCTCGTCCGTGGAGACGCCCTCAGCCAGAGCCCGCCTGCGTGATCGTGCTCGCCGCTGCGTCACCCGCCCGCGATTTGAAAGGTCGATCGTCGCGGATAGGTCGCTACGGTACCGGTGCGCACCAAGCCGGAACAGTGCGTAGAGGTCATCTTCCGCGGGCGTCGAGTGGTAAATGGCGGGTACTGCCTTGTAACGGAGCTTGCTGTAACCGAGACCGTGGTAATAATGGCAAATGTCGTCAAGAGCGCCGATCATTGACGCGCCCCGGACCGAACCGTTATGTACAATCCCGCCGTAGGTTAGGCCGGGATGGCTGATGACCATCTTCTGGTCGGCCGGGCTCTCCGCGGCGGGAAATACTCCGACCACCCGGCCGCGCTGATCCTCCAGTAGCAGCGACCGGTCACAGAACCTGTCCCCGTGATAGGACAGGAACCGGCGGCTATGCAGGAATGTCCCGTTGCATGACCGGCCAACCAGGTCCTCCCACGCCCCCGCATCGGCGCAGCTGTAAGGCCGGATCGCGGGGATCGCCACGGGTTCCGCGCTCATGCGCGGCGTCGCCTGCTCAGCGAGCTATCCTGCTGAGCCCGGCAGTTCCCGCGTGTCACCATCCTGGCCCGCCCCTCCCGTCGCCCATCCGCAGCATTCACCGGATAGCCTCACCGCGAATTCTGCGCCTGCCCCGCAAATTGTAATGGGCCACGGTGAATTCCGTACCCTAACTAAACGGAATGCCGCTACGTCAGATGAGGGCTGTGCCGAGCCCGGTTTCCGTCTACATTCAGGTAACGTGGATGGAAAGCGGCGGGGAAAGAGGAAATCTGAAGCCGGTGTACCGAGACATCCGGGCTGATACAAGCGGGAACGTTAACGCATTTGCTGAGACGATTAGATGTGTTCTCCTGCGGCGTCGGAGGACTGATATGACAGACCTTTCCGAAGGTTCCCGGGCGCCCGAGCGCCGCCGCCCAGAGCCAGCACCCAGACCGGGATACGAAGCGGCAAAGCGAGTTATGGATGTCCTCGTGTCGCTCGCCGCGATCTTGGTCTTGGCGCCGTTGCTTGCGGCGCTATGGCTGCTGGCGCGGTGGAGCTCGGCCGGCCCCGGGCTGTTCCGTCAAGGGCGGCTCGGTCGGCGGATGCGGCGGTTCACCATGCTGAAGCTGCGCACCATGTACGCCGACAGCAGTGACCAGCTCCACCGCGAATATGTCGCGAGCCTGGCGACCGGCGGGCAGAGACCCACGACCGGGCGGCAGGGATTGCTCAAGCTGGAGGAGGATCCTCGGATCACGCGAATTGGCGCGGTGCTCCGACGGACGAGCCTGGATGAGTTGCCGCAGTTGTTCAACGTTCTCAGAGGGGAGATGTCGCTGGTGGGTCCCCGTCCGGTGCTGCCCTGGGAGGCACAGATCTGGCCCTCGACCTATCCGGCGTACAGCCGCCGGTTCGAGGTCAAGCCCGGCCTCACCGGCCTGTGGCAGGTGAGCGGCCGCGGCAAGCTGTCAGTGGACGAGTCAATCAACCTCGACGCAGAGTACGTCCGGCGGCGCAGCTTTACCCTGGACCTGGTGATCCTCGCCCGCACCTTGCCGACCCTCCTGCGCGGGGGTGCCGCATGAACTCCAATGGCGCAGAGGCCGCCGCCTTCCAGGGCCTTTCCGGTTCGGGTCCACGTCATGCCCTGCAGGTGCCGGTGAGGGGAGAGCGCATTGTGATCGTTGGTACCGGCGAACAGGCGGAACTCGCATTTGAGTACTTTACGTACGACTCGCCGCACGAGGTGGTCGCCTTCAGCGCGGAGCCGCAGTTCATCGAGAGTGCTGCATTCTGCGGCCTGCCGGTGGTATCG
>JBEKCN010000286.1:0-5636 GCA_050014855.1 Streptosporangiaceae bacterium
CCGCACCCTGGCCCGCACCCTGGCCCGGACGACGGCGGACCGGACGATGAGGAGTTCACCGGGCCCGGATACGCCGGGCCGCACGAGCACGCCGGGCCGCACGAGCACGCCGGGCCGCACGAGCACGCCGGGCCACACCCGTTCGGTGGGCCCGGGCACCCTGGGTACGGCGCTCACGAGGAGTTCGGCGCGGCCGGATTCGATGAGGACGACCGGCCCGGCCCTGAAGAGGGTGCCGGACCATGGGGCGGACCGTGGAGCCGGGGATTCACCGGGATGGACTGGGCCGGGTTCTTCGGCGGCCCGCGCAGCGGCTGGTGGTCGGGCAGCGGTGGCGGCCGACGCCGGGGCCCAGGATGGCCGGGTGGAGCGGGTGGACCGGGTGGACCGCAGCGGCCGAAGGCGTCCCGTGGTGACGTCCGGGCCACGATTCTGGCGCTGCTCACCGAGGGGCCGCGTACCGGCTACCAGATCATGTCCGACATCGAGGAGCGCAGCCGAGGTTCCTGGCGGCCCAGCCCGGGGGCCGTCTACCCTGCCCTTCAGCTGCTGGCTGACGAAGGCCTGATCGCTGGGGAGGAGGCGGGCGGCCGCCGCACGTTCAGCCTGACGGACGCTGGGCGCGAGTACATCGCGAACAACCCGGAGATGGCGCGGGGCGCATGGGACGCCATGGCGGATGCGGGCGCTGAATCCGGCCCCGGGGACCTAACCCGGCTGTTCGGCGAGGCGGCCCGGCTCGGCGCGGCCATCGCCCAGACGGCACGCGCCGGCTCACCTGAGCAGATCCAGCGGGCCGAGCGGCTGCTCAAGCAGACCAGGCGCACGCTGTATGAGTTCCTGGCCGACGAAGACACCGATGGCGAAGACCCCGGCTCGGGCGAATAGCCGGTGTCCGAAAAGCGTTACCAGAACATCGGGAGGAAGACGGGGACCGCTATGAGCATCAATGACCGAATGCGAATTTCAGACAGCGACCGGGATCAGGCCGCTGCCCAGCTGCGCGACTACTACGCCGAGGGGCGGCTCACCACCGAAGAGATGGACGAGCGGGTCACGGCCGCGCTGAACGCCCGGACCGCAGGCGACCTGCGCCGGGTCATGGCCGACCTGCCCAGCCCGGCGGTCGCGCAGCCCCGGCCTGACGTGCCGCCCTATGCCGCCCAGGCGTGGGGACTCCGCCGACGCCGGGGGCCGCGGGTGCTGCCGCTGGTGCTGTTGCTCCTGTTCGCCGCGATCCTGCTGCCCGGCGGCTGGGTCTTCTTCGCGCTGGTGAAGGTGTTCCTGCTGTTCTGGCTGGTGGTGGCGCTGGCCGGCCTGATCGGGACGGCCTTGATCCGGCACCGGGTACGCCGAGTGTTCCGGGACCGGGCCGGTCACCTGCGTGACCAGGGCCGGCCTGGCGCGTACTGGCAGGGCCAGAGCTGGCGCGGCCCGGCGTGGCGCGATGAAAGCCGCCGCGGCGGGGACCAGGGCGGCTGGTAGTCACTTCCCCGGCGGTGTGTTCCCCGGGGCCCGGATTCCGCGGCCCCCGGGAACACGCCGCTGTTGCGCGTCTGCCGCTGGCGGAGCCGCCGAGACGAGGCGGCACGAGGCAGGCCGGGGGCGAGCCAGCCGGAGCCGGGGCAAGGTCGACGTCAACCGGGCGGTTGCCGGTACAGGGCGGCGCCGGTGCAGGGCGGCGAAGGAGCTCGGACGGGGCCGGCGGGAGCCGGGGATGACAGCCGCCCAAAAATAGAGGCGAGAGCCGGCGACGTCGCGCGGCGGAGGAGGAGCAGTGGACGACAAAGGCCCCGAGATCCTGAACATCCCCGTTGGGCTTGCGGCGACCGGGGCACGGCGGGAAACCGACTCGATGGGAGCGATCGACGTCCCCGCCGATCGCTACTGGGGCGCGCAGACGCAGCGGTCTCTCGTGCACTTCTCGATCGGGGACGACCGCATGCCGAAGGCCGTCTACCACGCCTACGGCTACGTGAAGAAGGCCGCCGCCACGGTCAACGGCCGCGAGGGGCGGCTGCCGGGCTGGATGTCCGGCCTGATCGAGCAGGTCTGCGACGAGGTGATCCGCGGCGAGCTGGACGACGACTTCCCGCTGTACGTCTGGCAGACCGGCTCCGGGACCCAGTCCAATATGAACATCAACGAGGTGGTCAGCAACCGGGCGATCCAGCTCACCGGCGGCCAGCTGGGCAGTAAGACCCCAGTGCACCCGAACGACCACGTGAACATGTGCCAGTCATCCAATGACACCTTCCCGGCGGCCATGCACATCGCCGCGGTCCAGGCCATCGAGGAGCAGGTCCGGCCGAGCGTGCTGGCGCTCCAGCAGGCCATTGCGGCCAAGGCCGAACAGTGGCGTGACGTGGTAAAGACCGGGCGGACCCATCTGCAGGACGCGGTGCCGCTGACCGTGGGCCAGGAGTGGTCCGGGTACGCGCATCAGCTGACGCAGGCCCTGGATCGGCTCACCGGCGCCACCCAAGGGCTCTACGAGCTGGCCACCGGGGGCACCGCGGTCGGGACCGGCCTGAACGCGCCGCCGGGGTTCGGCGAGGCGGTGGCCGAACAGATCGCCGCGGCGACCGGGCGGCCGTTCCGGAGCGCAGCCAACAAGTTCTCGGCCCTCGGCGGCCTCGACGCGATGGCTGCCGCGTCCGCCGGGCTGCGCGGGCTGGCCGTGCCGCTGATGAAGATCGCCAACGACATCCGCTGGCTCGGCTCCGGCCCGCGCTGCGGGCTGGGTGAGCTGATCTTGCCGGACAACGAGCCGGGCAGCTCGATCATGCCGGGCAAGGTGAACCCGACGCAGTGCGAAGCCATGGTCATGGTGTGCATTCAGGTGCTGGCCGAGGACAACGCGATCGCCTTCGCCACGTCCCAGGGCAACTTCGAGCTGAACACCATGCGGCCCGTGATCATCAGCAACTTCCTGCACTCGGCCGGGGTCCTGGCTGACGCATGCGCCAAGCTGCGGGAGCACTGCATTGAGGGCATCGAGCTCAACCAGGGCCAGATCACCCGGGACCTCGACCAGTCGCTGATGCTGGTCACCGCGCTGTCACCGGTGCTGGGCTACGACAAGGCGGCCGCGATCGCGCACCAGGCCAGCGAGGAAGGGATGACCCTGCGGGACGCCGCTCTGGCCAGCGGCGAGATCAGCGCAGCGGATTTCGACCGGATCGTCGACCCGTCGGCCATGGTCGGCGACACCGCCTACCTGGCCACCTGATCGAACACAATTTTGAAACGTCCCTTATGCTCGGACCATGACAGCTTCGTTCCAGGGCTCGCTGCTCGATGTGCGTGAGGAGTCACGCCCGGGCCCGCTGGGGAAGTTCATGATCCGCAGGCCACTGAGCCGCGGCGCGTGGGTGGACGTGCGGCCAGGCTGGCTGGCCGGGCCCGCCGGCCTGTTCGGCCGGCTGGTGGATGAGGTGCCCTGGCGCGCGGAAAGACGCCAGATGTACGACCGGGTCGTCGACGTCCCGCGGCTGCTGTGCTTCTACGGCGAAGGAGAGCCGCTGCCCGATCCGGCGCTGGCGGAGGCGCGGGAGGCGCTGAACGCGCACTACGCGGCCGAGTTGGGCGAGCGATTCGTCAGCGCCGGGCTGTGCCTGTACCGGGACGGCCGGGACAGCGTGGCCTGGCACGGTGACACGATCGGGCGGGGAAGCAACGAGGACACGATGGTGGCGATCGTGTCGCTGGGAGCGCCGCGGGTGCTGGCGCTGCGGCCGCGCGGCGGCGGTGCCGCGCTGCGCTTCGAGCTCGGGCACGGCGATCTGCTCGTCATGGGCGGCAGTTGCCAGCGGACCTGGGAGCACGCCATACCGAAGACGGCCCGTACGTTGGGGCCGCGGATCAGCGTGCAATTCCGCCCGCCCGGAGTGCGCTAGCGACGGGCCGAGGGGCTGGTGCCCTGGATCTGGCGGAGAAATTCGGCGTTGGTGGCCGTCTCGCGGGTCCGGTCCAGGAGCAGCTCGAGGGCCTGCGACGCCTCGAGGCCGGACAGGCCGCGGCGCAGCTCACCGGACGCGGCGTACTCGTCCGGCGGCAGCAGGAGTTCGTCATGACGGGTGCCGGAGGCAGCCACGTCGACGGCCGGGAACAGCCGCTTTTCAGCCAGGTCGCGGCGGAGCCGCAGTTCCATGTTGCCGGTGCCCTTGAACTCCTCGAAGAACACGTCGTCCATCCGGGAGCCGGTGTCGATCAGCGCGGTGGACAGGATCGTCAGGGAGCCGCCGAACTCGACGTTGCGGGCCGCGCCGAGGAACTTCCGGGGCGGCTGCAGGGCGGAGGCGGCGACGCCGCCGGCCAGGATGCGGCTGGTGGACGGGGCGGCGATGTTGTAGGCGCGGGCGAGCCGGGTGATCGAGTCGAGCAGGACGACGACATCACGTCCCAGCTCGACGAGGCGCTTGGCGCGCTCGATGGCCAGTTCGGCCACCATGATGTGGTCCTGGGCGCTGTCGTCGAACGTGGAGTAGATGACCTCGCCGGGGACCGACCGCCGGATGTCGGTGACCTCTTCGGGCCGCTCGCCGACCAGCACCATCATCAGGTGCGCCTCGGGGTGGCTCGCGCTGATCGCGGCGGCGATCTCCTTGAGCACCGAGGTCTTGCCGGCCTTGGGCGGCGAGACGATGAGGCCGCGCTGGCCGAGACCGATGGGGCTGACCAGGTCGATGATCCGGGAGGTGGCCGAGGCGGAGCCAGCTTCCAGGCGGATCCGCTGGTCCGGGTACAGCGGGGTCAGCGTGTCGAACGCGGGACGGCCGGGCGTCTGGGCGGCCGGCAGGCCGTTCACGGCGTCGACCCGGGCCAGAGCGGGGTGGGCGTCGCGGTTCCTGGCCTGGCCGTTGCGGGCCGGGGAGTTACGGGCCTGGCCGTTGCGGGCGGGGGCCGGTGATCCGGGCTGGCGGGCGGCACCGGCGATCTGGTCGCCGCGCCGCAGTGCGTACTGCTTGATCAGCGCGGCCGGCACGAAAACATCGTCGGGGCCGATCCGGAAGCCGGACGTGCGGAGGAAGGCGCTGCCGTTACCGCCGACGTCGAGAATGCCGGAGACGGCGCGGAGCATGCCGGGCTCGGAGGGCTTCGTGCTCTGCTGAGCCGAAGGCGCGGCGATCTTCGGCGCCGGGATCTCCGGCGCCGTGATTTTCAGTTCTGGGATTTCGGTTTGGGTGGGTGTAGCCATTGTGCTGGTTCCTTTCGGAAGAAGGCTGAATTCAGGCATAACTGAGTAGCGGCGCGGCCGGAAACGAAACTTTGTGCCGTAATGGCAGCAGAGAGACTGGCGGAACCCGGCGGCATGCCTACAGGCGGAACAGGCTCCTCAGTGGTCCTGAAGCCAGGAAAAACGAGCCAGGAACGAGTGGCTCAGCGGCTGAAGCTCACCTGGATGGTGCGCTGTCCGTGGAAAATGTGCTCAACGCAGGCCCGGAACTTTTGCGGGCTTAGCGGAGCGGTACTGAGAATCTCCCGGGGAGCTTCGGCGGAATTGTCCGGAAACCCTTCGCCTGGTTAGACTATACACTGGAACACGGGCACCACGTCAAAACATTCCCCGGCAGAACTGGCCGGCCGAGCAGGCGCCGGGTACGGTCCCCGGCGCGCTCGCTGAGCGGCTGGCG
>JBEKCN010000287.1:0-5623 GCA_050014855.1 Streptosporangiaceae bacterium
GGCCGGATGTCCGCCTTCAGCACCAGCGAGACCCGCGACCCGAACGGGAGCACGGCCTCGGTGGCGCGCTTCACCACGTCGAAGCACTCGTCCCAGGTGGTGCCTTCGAGTTCAGTGAACATCGCCGACGTCCGGTGCGGCAGGCCGGAGTCTCGTACGATCTTCACCGCTGCGGCAACCGCATCGGAGACGGAACCGTCGGCGCATCCGGTACCGGACGGAGCGACCGAGAACGCGACGATCATGACAGAGGGACCTCCTGTAGGTGTCCTGAGCTGCGGCGATGCCGTTCAGTGCTAACAGTGCGCTAAGCACACGATGTTTGTGAACATGGTGTCGGTCCGGTTGGGCAGCCCGCTCTCGCGGACGACCCGGACCGCCTCGGCGACGATCTCGCCGGCGCCCTCACCCGTGCCGAGCGGCGTAGCGTAATTGAGAAAGCGACAAGCATGCTGCCAGCGTAGCCCCGGGATGCCACAGCTTCACTGGTGACCTCGACGTCGACCTGGAGCGCGGGCTGGCAGGATGGTCGCCCTGCTTAACCTTGACCAACGCTGACGCGGCCTACGACATCGTCCTGGTCGGCGCTGCCCCTGCCCCGTTGGGCTGGCTGTATCACCAGGTGCTTGCCCCGCAGCGCCATCTTGAGCAGGTCTCGCTTTCCCTTGTAGTCGGCGGCGTCCCACCGCTGCCGCCACTGCGCACGGCTTGTCCCCAGCGACGGCTGTGCTCCAGGGACGGGGCCGGGATCAGGGAGTGCGGCGCGTTCGGCCCGGAGGCTAGCGATGCGTTCATCGACTGGCTTGATGACCAGGTCGTAGTGGGCGAGGGTGATCTCGCCTCGTCCTAGGCGATCGGTGAGAGCTTCCGCCACCGCCTCAGCTTCAGCGATCTTGATGTCGAGCTGGACGGCTTCGCTGGCTGTCTCGTAGGCGGCGTGCTCGATCTCGTCGGTGTTGCGCGTGTCCGACAAGATCTCAACCACGAGCGCGCGTGCCGCTGAATCCAGTGCCCGCTGGTCCACTTCGGTCTTTCCGCACCCTCCGGCTGTGGGGTTGCACCAGTATGAACGGCTCACCGATCCATCCGGGTAGGGCTTGAGGCCGTTACGGGTCCGGCCGTGGAGGACATGGCCGCAGCCAGGCTGCCCGCAGACGGCGAAGGACGAGCAGAGGTAGTGCGGTGAACTCGGACGCCCGCGCCGACGCGCGGCGTAAATCGCGATCCCCCGGTCGAAGTCCTCCTCGGAAACGATCGGATCACCTGGAAGGCGGCCAACGACGGACGTCAGGCCCGACGCGGGGTCGGTGTAGATGATCCTGCCGCAGTTCCGCTGGCGGGTGAGCAGCGTCTTTAGCGCCGGGCGCGTCCACGGCCTGCCCTGAGCCGTGGGAATCCCCCTCGCGTTCAGGTCCGCGATCAGCGCGTCTTGCAGTTCGCCCGCCAAAAACCGGGCGGTCAGTTCCCGCAGGATGGCAGCCTCGTCCTCGCGCTGGGTGACGCGGTCGTCCTCGAAGCCGAATGGCCGCGCCGAGCCGTTCGGCTCGCCCGCCATCGCCTTGAGCTTCTTCCCGCGAGCGCTCCTGGTGGACAGGCGGTCGGAATAGTAGGCGGCGGCGTTGATCGCGTCGCGGAACGCCTTCTTGCCGTTCGGGGTCCGCAGGTCGTACTCGCTCTCACTGTCCAGCACCAGCAGGCCCCGAGCGGCCACCCCGATCATCCGCTCGCCATCCTTCGGCTGCCGGGTGAACCGCTCCAGGTCGAACACGATGAACCCGCCAGACACACCACGCTCAAGCCGGTCCATCAGCTCGTCCCACGCCGGACGCTCGATCGCCGGGTTCCACGCCGAGCGACCGGGGTCAACCAGAACCTTGCCCTCCGCAAGACCAAGGTCGGCAAGGCGGACCCGGCATACCGACACCTGGCCGTCGGTCGACGGTTCGCGCTTCTCGTTGCGCTTGAGCTGACTGACACGGGCGTAGATATCAATCGGGCGGTCTGAGCGAACAAGTTCGGCGGCCACGGTCTACCCGACCCTCTTGCGGCGCCAAGAGGAGATATTCGTGTAGTGCAGGCCCTCCCTGCGCAGCAGAGCACTACGCTCTCCCGGTCCCGCGTTCTCGTACTCATCAAGGATGCGGTTCTTGTACTCCTCGGTGAAAGTCCGGCGCTTCGACCATCTGGTGTCCGGCGCGCTAGGGGTGGACACCAGCCCGTCATGTGCGGCACGGGCCGCGATCACGTCCGCGATCGTCATCGTCGTGTCTGGCAGGTCTTCGCCTTCCGCTGAGACGATCCTGAGCCGACGGGTGACATCAGACCGCTCAGCGCGCTTAAGGCTAGCCGGGTCCACGACGAGGCGTCGGCCGCGCAAGGCCATTTTCAACAGCTCGCGTTTTTCCGCCATGTCGGCGTCATCCCACCGCTTTTGCCAGTGCTCCCGGCTTGGCTGCCGCGAAACGCCTGGAGCTGTGTCGCCCAGCGCTTCGCGTTCGGCCTTGAGCTTGGCTATGCGCTCATCCAGTGGCCGATTGGCGATGTCATAGCGCGAGAGAGTGAGTTCTCCGCGCCCAAGGCGGTCGGCAAGCGCTTCTGCGACACGTTCAGCCTCGACGATGGCCAGGTCCAGCCGCGCGGCTTCGCTCTCAAGTTCCCGGGTGACGGATTCGATCGCCTCGGCATGGCGAGAGTCAGACAGAATCTCCACAGCGATGGCTCCGGCCGCCTCATCCAAGCCACGCTGATCAACACTGATCTTGGCACAGCCCTTGCCGCTAGAAGATGGGCCGCACCTGTATTCCCGGCGTACCGAACCGTCCTCGTACCGCTTCAGAGCGTCTACTGGGTGACCTGTGAGCGGTTTGCCACAGTCCGGACGGCCGCAGAAGGCTATCCCCGTACACAGGTAGATCTCCGAGGGCGCCTCGCTGCCCCGTCGCGCGGCGTATATCGCGCATACCCGGTCGAAGTCGTCTTCGGTAATGATCGGCTTCCCCGGCAGATGCCCGGCAATGGACTTAACGTTTGTTTCCGTGTCGGTGTAGAGGATTCTCCCGCAGTTGCGCTCTCTGAGCAGAAGAAGTTGCAGGGATCTGACAGTCCAAGGGTTGCCCTTGCTGCTTAGGATGCCGCGTGCGTTAAGTTCACGTACCAGCGCGTGCTGCGGTTCTCCCGCCAAGAATCGCCTCGTCAGTTCGCGGATGATCTCGGCTTCGGCTTCGCGCACGGTCACGAAATCGTCTTCGAAGCCGAATGGCCGGGTTGTGGTGTTCGGCTCCCCCGACAGTGCCTTGAGCCGCTTGCCGCGCCGGGCTCTGCTGGACAGGCGGTCGGAGTAGTAGGCGGCGGCGTTGATCGCGTCGCGGAACGCCTTCTTGCCGTTCGGCGTGGTCAGGTCGTACTCGCTCTCGCTGTCCAGCACGCCCAGGCCGCGGGCGGCCAGCTCGATCATCCGTTCGCCGTCCTTCGGCTGCCGGGTGAACCGCTCCAGGTCGAACACAATGAACCCGCCGGACACGCCGCGCTCAAGCCGGTTCATCAGCTCGTCCCACGCCGGACGCCGGACAGTCGGGTCCCATGCCGAACGCCCCGGATCAACCAGAACCTTGCCCTCCGGCAGGTCAAGGTCGGCGAGCCTCAGGCGGCAGATCGCGACCTGCCCGCCCGTGGACGGCTCGTTCTTCTTCTTGCTCTTGACTCGGCTGACTCTGGCGTAGATGTCGTAGGGCTTGGCTATCTGGTCTGTGCCGTTCAGCATGGTTAAATGGTAGCAAATCACATATCAACCTGGGACGAGACCATGGCCGTCGTGAAACGGGCGGTGGACGCGGTCGTGGCGCGCGCGCCACGGGTGAGCCTGGTGCTCAAGGCCGACCTGCGGCCCGGCGTGACCGACGGCCTCACGTCCAAGGTCGAGACCGTCGAGCGGTACCTGCGCGCCAGTGACTGAGCTAGACCTCCGCGGGGACCTGATCGATGAGGCCGGCCAGGCCGGCCTCATCGAGCAGGTCGGCGGGCCGGACGGTCAGGCCCGGCCGGATGTAGTGGAAGGCGGCGCGGACCCGGCCCACCGGGACACCGGCCAGCGCCGCCCAGGCCAGCCGGTAGGCGGCGAGCTGGACCGCCACGGCATGCTGCTCCGCCGCGGAGCTGGGTGGCTGGCCGGTCTTCCAGTCCACGACGTCGAACGTGCCGTCCCCTGCGTCGTCGAAGACCGCATCGATGCGGCCGCGGACCAGCCGGTCCCCGATCAGCGTCTCGAACGGCACCTCCACCTCACGGGGCCAGCGCCCGGCCCAGGCGCTGGCCTCGAACCGGTCCCGCAGATCGGTCAGGTCGGCGTCCAGGCCGGCCGCGGCGTCCTCCGCGGCGTCGGCCCCGAACAGGTCGTCCGCGTCGATGAGCCGCTGCTGGCCGAACCGCTCCTCCAGCCACTGGTGGAAGGTGGTGCCGCGGCGCGCGTACGGAGCCGGCGGCCGGGGCATGGGCCGGCGGACCTGACGGGCCAGCTCGGCTGGGTCGCGGGCCAGCGTCACCAGCGCCGAGACCGACAGGTGGCCGGGCAGGGTGACCCGCAGGCCGCCCTCGGCGCGGCGCCGTTCCCGCTCGGTGAGCAGGAGCTCCGCGTCCCGCCGCCACGCCGCGACGAGGTCCCGGTCGCCGGGGTCCAGCTGCTCGCTCGCTGGCGCTCGCTCGCTGCTGAGCATGGCGGTGACCAGGGCAGCCGCTTCGCGCGCGGCCTCGTAGCGCTCCCCGGCCGGGGTGCCGGGCCAGTCCGCCGCGGCGGGCTCGGCGAGCGCGGGGTTCTCCGCGTCCGGCTCCGGCGGCGGCGCCCAGGCGTGCACCCGGCCGGCGCCCGCCGCGCACGCGGCGCGCACCTCGGTCAGGAACGGAGACGGCCCGAGGCAGCTGGCGCCGTCCCCCCACCAGTAGCCCGAGCAGCCCAGCCAGAATGCGGCCCGGGTCGCGGCCACATACATCAGCCGGCGCTCCTCGGCCAGGTCACGGTCGGCGCAGCGCTGAGTGAAGGCGTCCACCGAGCCGGGGTCCAGGTCCCGCAGGTCAGGCAGGTCGGTGGCGTCACCGCGCAGGCCGAACGGCAGCAGCCGCGGGTTGTCCGTCCACCGGGTGGACAGCCGGGGCCGGGCCGGGAAGACCTGTGACCGCTCCCCCGCGGCCAGCCCGGGGACCAGGACGGCGGCCCATTGCAGGCCCTTGGACGTATGCACGGTGGCCAGCTTCACCGAGTCCGTCTCCCCCACGCGGCCGGTCTCCAGGCCAAACTCCTCGGTCTCCGCGGCGGACAGGTAGGCCAGGAAGGCCCCGAGGGTGGGCTCCTCCCGCGACCCGGCGAACGCATCCGCGGCGTCGGTGAACGCGTCCAGGTCGGCGTGGGCGGCGAGCGGATCGGCGCCCGGCCGGGACGCGATCTCGATGTCCAGGCCGAGCGTCCGTTCCAGCTCGCCGATCAGGTCCGGGAGCGGGCGGCTGAGCTGGCCGCGCAGAGTGCGGAGCTCGGCGGCCAGGGCGCGGAACCGGGTGTAGCCGACCACGGAGTAGGCGGCCGGCTCCCCCAGGTCGTCGAGCGCCTCGACGAGGCTGCCGGCCTCGGTGGTCAGGT
>JBEKCN010000288.1:0-7058 GCA_050014855.1 Streptosporangiaceae bacterium
CTGGATCCGCCGCTACCCCGACGCCGAGGACGGCCGCTGCATGTGGGCCGCCCTCACCGAATCGGGCTACGAACTCGTGGTCGCGGCCGCGCCCGGGCACGTGGCCGCGGTGCGGAAGTACGTGATCGATCCGCTGTCCCAAGCCCAGGTCCGGTCGCTGGCCGGCATCGGGCGGCGGATCCGGCGGCGGATCACCGGCCGCGACGGCGGCTCCCCGCAGTGCGCCTGAGCATCCCGCACTGGCGCCTAAAGGCCGGCGGCGGTGTTTGCGCCGGCTGAAGGCCGGGCACATCGATCCTGCCAGAACGGGCAATCCGGTCATCTCCGGCGCACTGACCGGGGCCAGCGCGACCAGCCAGGGAACGGCATCATGGATCCCGCCACCACACTCCGCAAGCTGGGCAAGCTGCAGTACGCGGTCGCCCGGCTGCCGTTGTCGCTTCTGGACGCCTGCGTCGTCCGCCACTGGCACGAAGATGCGGCCGCACGCGTCGGCTTCGAGCGTTACCTGGGCACCCTGGATCTGCTCGCCGGCCAGATGCTGGCCGATGCGGCGATCCGCCAGCGCGGCTGGCTCCTCTGGCACTCCGCCGGCTCAGACGTTTGGGCGCAGGCGACGGCCGACGAGGCGGTAGCGAGCGAACCCGCGGCAGGGGCGCCCGCAACCGGTCCGGCGGCAGGGGCGCCCGCAACCGGTCCGGCGGCAGAGGCGCCCGCAACCGGTCCGGCGGCAGAGGCGCCCGCAACCGGTCCGGCGGCAGAGGCGCCCGCAACCGGTCCGGCGGCAGAGGCGCCCGCAACCGGTCCGGCGGCAGGGGCGCCCGCAACCGGTCCGGCGGCAGGGGCGCCCGCAACCGGTCCGGCGGCAGGGGCGCCCGCAGCCGGTCCGGCGGCAGGGGCGCCCGCAGCCGGTCCGGCGGCAGAGGCGCCCGCAGCCGGTCCGGCGGCAGAGGCGCCCGCAGCCGGTCCGGCGGCAGAGGCGCCCGCAGCCCGTCCGGCGGCAGAGGCGCCCGCAGCCCGTCCGGCGGCAGAGGCGCCCGCAACCGGTCCCGCGGCAGAGGCGCCCGCAACCCGTCCCGCGGCGGGACCGGCCGCAGGCGCTCCGGCGGGGCCGGCCGCGCTGTCTCCGGTCGTGGTCATCTTTACGCTCCCCGCCGCCGTGCAGGCCGAGACCGTGGCGCTGTGCGGGGACTTCAACGACTGGTCAGCGGACGCCACCCTGCTGGAGCTCGGCGGTGACGGCTACTGGCGGGTTGCCGTCGCTCTACAGCCCGGCCGCAGCTACCGCTACCGGTACCTGATCAACGGCAGACGCTGGGAGAACGCCTGGGACGCCGACGCATATGTCCCCAATGCCTACGGTGGCACCGACTCCGTGGTCGCGGTCAAGTAACCCGGTACCCCCCGCTGATAGGTCCGAATATTCCGTCTTGATTAGCCCTGGCTTTTCATCCGGGATGTTCAGCTGGCGGCGCGTTGATCGTAAAAGGTGCTCCTGAACTGGGACGATAAGAGTGCTGAAGCCCTTATCAACACAAGTTCGAGGAGCACCTCAAAGAGGAGCACCTCAAAAGTGAACCTTACCGGGTGGTCGAAGAGCCTGGAAGTCACCGCCGATGGCGAGGGCATCGTGTCGCACGCCGGGCTGGCCCTGCTGCGCCAGCTGGCCGACAGAACCGGGCTGACCGGCGGGCTGTCGCGGGCGCTGGCCTCGCCGCGGCTGCTGATCCACGACCGGGGCCGGGTGACGGCGGACCTGGCCTGCGCGATCGCTGACGGCGGCGAGGTGATCAGCGACTTCCAGGTGCTGACTGACCAGAAAGAGCTGTTCGGCCTGGTCGCCTCGGTGCCGACCACGTGGCGGACGCTCGATGAGATCGCCGCGGGCGGCCCGCGGTCCCTGGCCCGGATCACCGGGGCGGTGAACGGCGCCCGCCGCCAGGCCTGGGCGGCGATCGAGGCCCGGTACGGCGCCCTGCCCGGCGTGCGGATCGCCGATAAGGTCCTGCGGGGCGTGACCTGCATCCGGCTCGATGCCACGGTCACCCCGGCGCATTCACCTGCACTTGGCACACGTTCCTGAGCCATCAGAGTGCCTGCTGGCTGGTGCGTTCCCTGTATTCGGCGTGTCGCGTATCTCAAGGTAATGGTCTTCTCCGTAAGGTGACACCTTAATTCGTAAAGTGGGAAGAAGGTGGACGTGACGAGAGAGGGCCTGCGGCTGGTCACGGGCGGTGCGGTGAGCACGGCTCCGGCTGCGCCGGCCGCTGATCCCGTGGCGTTCCAGGATGGCTGCCTGCTGGCGTTTGAGGCGTCGCAGGTCGCGCGCGGCTTCAGCCAGACCTCGATGGACAACGGTTCCGGGGTCCTGGAACGGTTCCTGACCGCTTGTGGCCGTCCGGCGTGGGACGTGACCAGGGAAGACGTGGACCGGGTCGTCGCGGGGCTGAGCGCCCAGGGGCTCGCCGCTTCGACCCGGCGTGGCTATGTGCAGGCGTTCAAGGCTTTCCACGCGTTCCTTGTCGCGCGCAAGGCGAGCGAGATCGAGGCGGCGTTCGGGGTCCGGCTGGTCAACCCGGTGGATGAGTTCAACGCGGCCCGGCATGTCGGCGCGGACTCCCCGTCGGTGAGCCCGCCGCCGGGCCCGGAACGGATGGAGGAGTTCTTCGATTTCCTCAAGGAGCGGATCGCCGGCGCCCGCAAGTACACGGCGGCCGGCCGGGACTATGCGTTGTTCCGGACGTTATATATGGCTGGGCTGCGAGCGGAGGAGTCCGCTTCGCTGGACCGGGCCGACGTGCACTTCGGCCGGGGGCCGTTCGGCAAGCTGCATGTCCGGTTCGGCAAGGGTGCCAGGACATCCGGCCCGCGGCCGCGGTGGGTGCCGATGCTGGATGGCCTGGACCTGATCTTGCGGTGGTATCTGGAGGAGATCCGTCCCCGGCTCGGTGACGGCCCGGCGTTGTTCTGCGACGAGGGCGGCGGGCGGATCCACCGCGGCACGATCCGCAACCGGCTGGCCTGCCTGCTTGACCTGGAGCAGGCTGCTGCTGCCGAAGGCGGCAGTGAGCCTGGCCGGGTGAGGTTCAGCCCGCACTCGCTGCGGCATGCCTGCGCCACCCGGAATTACGAGCGTGGCGTTGATCTCGTCGCGATCCAGCAGATGCTCGGGCACTGGCATGTGGGCACCACGATGCGTTATGTCACCCCGTCGGCGACGTTCATCGAGGACGCGTACCGCCGTGCGGTCTCTGGCACCCTGGCCGGGCTGGAAGGAGATGGTGATGCAGATTAAATGGCAGTTGCGGCTGGCCGCAGCGCACCGGGAAGTCTGGACCGGGGCGCAGCTGCGGCGGCTGCTGGCCGAGCGGTCCGGACTGCATTTGTCGTCCGCGTCGGTGTCCGCGCTGCTGACCAAGCAGCCGGCGCAGGTGAAGCTGGACACCCTGGCCGCGTTGTGCACCGCACTGGAGTGCACCCCTAACGACCTGTTCGAGGTCGATACCACGCCCGTGGCGGCCGCCGTCAGGCCGGAGCGCGCCAAGGCGGAGCCGAAGGCGGCCCGGGGCCGGTCCATGCCGCCGCTATGACCGGCTACCGGACCTGTGCCGATTGCCCCGCGCCGGTGAAGTTCAGTGACCGGGTCCGCTGCCACGTCTGTCACCGCCGGGTCACCCGTGCAGCGCTGAAACGCCCCTGCCCGCACTGCGGCCAGGTCCGGCACCTGGGCGAATCCGGCGCCTGCGCCATCTGCGGGCGCGGCGCCGTTGCGGGCAGGCCAGCCACGGCCATCACCTGTGCCCGCTGCGGTGAGCAGCGGCAGCACGCCTCGCACGGCCTATGCAACCGCTGCAGCCTCGCCGACCCGGACCGGCCGTTCCGTTACGCCGCCGCGACGGCCAGGCGGCTGCGCCAGGTCCCGGACTGGTGGGAAGACCTGGTCGCCTTCGCCGCGGCACGCCACCATCCAGGCGGCGCGATCGAGATCCTGCGCGAGGCCGGGCGGCTGCTCGCAGCCGGCCCTGCAGCCAGCCCTTCGCAGCTCCTGGAGCGCTGCGAACCGGCCAATGGCACAGCCGGGCGGGCCCTGCGCCGGTTCTTCACCAGCCGCGGCCTGGCCCTGCCCGGAGACGAGGAACAGCGCCGCGCCGCGGCACGCCGCCGCCACCACCTCGACGCCGTCCCGGCCGGCCTGGCCGCCGCAGTAGCCGCCTTCAACGACAGCCAGCTCGAAGAGCGGGAACGAGCCCGGCGGGCCGGCCGGCACCCGGTCAGCGACATCACCCTGGAGACCAGGCTCCGGATCCTCCGTGACCTGGCCGTCCACCTGACATCCGCCCGGCCGGTGACCGGCTGGTCCCAGGTGACCACCACCGACCTCGAAGTATTCCTCGGCCACAGCCCCAGGAACCTTCACCAGAGGACCTATATCCTGCGCGGCTTCTTCCGCTGGGCGAAGCGCCGCAAGCTCATCCTCATCGACCCGGCCATTTCCTTGCGGCTGGGCAGCCAGCCGGCCTTCACCGGAGACGTCCTGGACGCAAGCACCCAGCGTGCGCTGTTCCGGCGATGGACCGGCGACGCGGCCCATCCCCACGAACGGCTCACCGGCCTGCTGACATTGCTGCACGGAGCATCCAGCGCCCAGATCCGCGGCCTGACCATCGGCGACGCGGACCCGGCGCGGCGAACACTGAACCTGGCCGGCCGGCCATTCCCCGCACCCCTGGACCCGGTGAGCTGGGCCGCGCTCGAAGACTGCCTGCGCCACCGCACAGATCTGCGCACCCTCAACCCCCACGTGATCGTCACAAGGGCCACCCGCACCGGTGACAGCCCCGCGCACCAGACCTACCTCACCCGGGCCCTCCGGCCCGCGGGCACAACGCCGTCGCAGTGCCGGCAGACCCGGATCGCCCAGCTCGTCACCGACCTGGACCCCAAGCTCACCGCCACCGCCCTCGGCATGCAAGACTCCGGGCTCGTCCGCTACCTCGCCGACAACGTGGACCGCGACCGTCTCGAACGCACCTCACGCATCAGCCAGCCAGCCCGTGCGCTGCAGGTGCTGCCTTGCACACCTTGACGCGAACCTGTGCGGGTTCGATAAGGAGCTGGCGGAGCCGAATTTCAAGGGCTTCGGGCATCATCCCTTGCTCGGGTACTGCGATAACACCGGTGAGCCGCTGGCCGGGATGATGCGCCGCGGCAGCGCCGGGTCGAACACCACCGCCGATCACCTGCAGGTGCTCGGTGACGCGATCGCGGCGCTGCCGCCGAAGTTCCGGCGGCGGCTGATGGTGACCGCGGATGGGGCCGGGGCCAGCCATGGGCTGATCACCCGCCTTGATCAGCTGGCGTCCCGGCCCGGGTACCAGCTGACCTACTCCGTCGGCTGGGAGCTGGGCGGCCGTGAGCGGGCCGCGATCCGGCTGGTCCCGGCGGAGGCCTGGCAGATCGCGATCGATCAGCGCGGCCAGGTGCGCGAGCGCCGGACCGCTGCCGCCTGCGCGGACCGGTCCTGCGGGCATGCGCGGTGCTGGGTGGAAGAAGCCCACGTCACCGAGCTGACCGGGCTGCTGCGCGAGGGCCCGGGCGGGGACCAGCTCGACGGCTGGCCCGCGCCGATGCGGGTTTTCGCCCGCCGGGAGCGGCCGCACCCCGGTGCCCAGCTGAGCCTGTTCGAGACCCAGGACGGCTGGCGTTACTCCCTGTGGGTCTCGAACGTGCCCGCTCAGCTGCGCGGCTGGCGGGCCCAGCTGGGCTACATCGACGCTGCGCACCGGGTGCACGCGCGGGTTGAGGACTGCATCCGCACCGGGAAGGACTGCGGGATCGGCCGGTTCCCCTCGCACGATTTCGCGATGAATTCCGCGTGGCTGGCCGCCGCCTTAATCGCCGCGGCCTTGCTGTCCTGGCTGCGGCTCATCGCCCTGGACGGCGACCTGGCCAAAGCAGAACCAAAGACTTTGCGTTACCGGGTCCTGCATGCCGCCGCGAAGCTGGTCCGCGGCGGCCGCCGCCGGCGGCTGAAAATCCCCGCCACCTGGCCCTGGGCTGATGCCATCGCCACCGCCTGGGCCCGGATCACCGCCCTGCCACACGCACCCTGACCAGCGAAAAGCCACCCCTGCGACACGGAAGGGAGTACCCCCGGGGCCTGTGGAACCCCCGGCCGCCGGCCCGCCAGCCGGGCCACCGTCATACCCGGACCCTAAAATCACGAACTGTTCAGCGGTTCAGCCGCGGTCCCGGGCCAGTCATCCGCCCGCATGAATCATCAGGGTTAGGAACTGTAAGCCGTCGATGTCATCGAAGATGTTGCGGCCCGAGCCAGGGGACGAAACGTCGTTGGCGGCTGCCAGACGGCTCCTGTTCGGCACGTAGCTGCCGTTGGGGCGTCCGTCTAGTTCTTCATTGCGCCGGCTGGCTGCCCATGCGAATTCGGCGGCGGTTTCATGATCACCTTCGGCACTGAATGCCTTCTCGTAGTCTTCCAGGGAATCACGTACGGGGTCGTAGGACGGTGTTCCACCGTCCTCGTCAATGACGTCCAGCAGTTGCGGGACGAGTTCTCGCCGCACTGTCTCCATGAGCGATGCCCGCTCGCCGGGTGTCAGGAGGATGCTCCACTCGTCGGCATCGAGCCAGCCGCCATCTGGGGTGAGGACGGCAAGCTCTGCCATCCGCTCGACTGCCTGGAGGCGGACCGGCTCGCTGAGCAGTCCGGCCTTGTATAGCCGGGCGAGCAGGCCGGGTTCGGGAACCAGGCGGACGTTGGAAGTGAACTGCACCAGGTGATCCGGCAGATCGGGGTCGGCGTCCAGGCACGTGCGCAGGAATGCGTCGCCAGATCTGTGCCTGAGGAAGGAGAGGGCTGCGGATTGCCGTGAGCGGTGTTCCTGGAAGGCGTCGGTAGCGACGGTAGAGCCGTTCTTCCTTGTCCATTTCTGGCCGGTGAACGGCTGCCAGATTGCTGCTAGCCGTTGTGCCACATTCGGGTATAGCGCGGGCGGGATCCGCATCAGGGTGCCGGGTTTGTCGTCGGCGTTCTCTTC
>JBEKCN010000289.1:0-5607 GCA_050014855.1 Streptosporangiaceae bacterium
CGGTGAAGTCGACGCCGCCCAGCTCCTTCTGCAGCGCCTCCAGCTTGGCGTACTGCGGGGTGAGACCGCACTTGCTGGCCACGTTGACGACCAGGGTTCCGCGACCGTCGGCCAGGCTCCCGAACGTCGTGGTGGTTCCGTCCAGCGTCGTCACGGGCAGGTCCAGCAGGTCAGTCATGCAAGCGCTCCTCGGCATGAGTTGAGTGGCCCGTCCCGATTCTGCCACGCGGAACGATCACCGCGGCCGTGGGCCGGTACGGCCGCAGCATCGGTCACCTGGCGGCAACCGATGATTCCCTGGGTCGGGACATCGGTGTACGGGACATCGTCAGGCTCAACGCAGCGAGCAAGGAGCGAAAACGGAATAGGCTCCCGGCCCGAGCACTTCCCCCTTATGGGCACAATTCACCAGGCGCTGTCGAGTAGCGAGAGGTCCGATGCGATGACCGCCGAGACCATCGACACGGCGACGTTCGGCCAGGAATGGGCGGCGTGGCACCGTCGGCACGAGACGGTGCGGGCCGATCCGCACGGCTTCCTGGCCATCACCGGGCCGCACTGGCTGGCCCGGCTGCCCATCGCCGTCGAGGCGGCGGAGAAGATCCCGCCCGGGGCAGGGCAGACTCTGCCCGAGGCAGGGCAGACTCCGCCGGCACGCTCCTTATGGCGATGGCGCCCTGGTGACCGGACGGGAACGTGACGACCCGCGATCAGCCGGGGTGGCCTTCATACTCGACTATCTCTACCGGAATAACCTAGTTTGGAAATACGGGCATTACCGCCCGGCGTCATACCGATCGGACGGGAGTACGTCCTGACCACTTACGCGCCCTCCCCCCTTCACCTGTCCGTTGCGCTGGACGGGGCCGGCTGGCATCCCGCCGCCTGGCGGACCGGCCGGGCCCGGGCCGACGAGCTGCTCACCCCCCGCTACTGGGTGGACGTGGTGACCGAGGCCGAGCACGGCCTGCTCGACTTCGTTACCTTCGAGGACGGCCTCAGCCTGCAGTCCGCCCAGTTCGGGGCCCCCGACCATCGCACCGACCAGGTCCGCGGCCGGCTCGACAGCGTGCTGATCGCCGCCCGGGTCGCGCCGGTGACCCGCTCCATCGGGCTGATCCCGACCGTCATCGTCACCCACACCGAACCGTTCCACGCCTCAAAGGCCATCGCGACCCTGGACTACGTGAGCACAGGCCGCGCCGGAGTCCGGGTCCGGATCTCCGCCAGCCCGCACGAGGCCGCGCATTTCGGCCGGCGCGCCATTCCCGACGTGCCGCCACCGGGCCAGCGCGACGATGCCGACCCGGCCCTGCGGAAATTCCTCAGCGGGCTGTTCGACGAGGCCGCCGACTACGTCGAGGTGATGCGGCGGCTGTGGGACAGCTGGGAGGACGACGCCGAGATCCGGGACGCCGCCACCGGGCGGTTCATCGACCGGGACAGGCTGCACTACATCGACTTCGCCGGGGATTACTTCAGCGTCAGAGGGCCGTCCATCACCCCGCGGCCCCCGCAAGGGCAGCCGCTCGTGGCCGCCCTCGCGCACGGGTCTGAGCCGTACCGGCTGATCGCCCGGGCCGCCGACGTCGGCTTCGTCACCCCGCACGATCCTGGCCAGGCGCGCGACATCGTGACGGAGATCCGGGCGGCTCAGGACGCATCCGGGCGCGCCAACGAGACGATCCACGTCTTCGCGGACCTGGTGATGTTCCTGGACGAGAACGCCGGGACCGCCGCGGGGCGCAAGGCCCGGCTGGACGAGCTGGCCGGTCAGGAGTACCGCAGCGACGCGCTCGTCTTCACCGGGACGCCGGCCCAGCTCGCCGATCTGCTGCAGGAGTGGCAGCGGGCCGGGCTGTCCGGGTTCCGGCTGCGCCCGGGCGTCATTCCGGACGACCTGGAGGCCATCACCCGCGGGCTGGTGCCCGAACTGCGGCGCCGCGGCGCGTTCCGCACCCGGTACGAGCCCGGCACGCTGCGCGGGCGGTTCGGCCTCAGCCGCCCCGCCAGCCGTTACACCGACGCCGGGAGGAGCACATCATGACCAGGCCACTGAAGCAGATCCACCTCGCTGCCCACTTCCCGGGCGTGAACAACACGACCGTGTGGAGCGACCCGAACTCGGGCAGCCACATCGAGTTCGGCTCGTTCGCGCACCTGGCCCAGACCGCCGAGCGGGCCAAGTTCGACTTCCTGTTCCTGGCCGAGGGGCTGCGGCTGCGCGAGCAGGGCGGCAAGATCTACGACCTGGACGTGGTGGGGCGGCCGGACACGTTCACCGTGCTGGCCGCGCTGGCCGCGGTGACCGATCGGCTGGGCCTGGCCGGCACGATCAATTCCACCTTCAACGAGCCGTACGAGGTGGCCCGGCAGTTCGCCAGCCTGGATCACCTGTCCGACGGCCGGGCTGCGTGGAACGTCGTCACGTCCTGGGACGCGTTCACCGGGGAGAACTTCCGGCGCGGCGGGTTCCTGCCGCAGGACGCCCGGTACGAGCGGGCCAAGACGTTCCTGCGCACGACCTGGGAGCTGTTCGACTCCTGGCACGGTGACGAGATCGTGGCCGACAAGGAGTCAGGGGTGTTCCTGGCCGACCCGGACGCAGGCCAGTTCGTGCACACCGACGCGCACTTCGACATCCACGGCCAGTTCAGCGTGCCGCGCAGTCCGCAGGGCCGCCCGGTCATCTTCCAGGCCGGGGACTCCGAGGAGGGCCGCGAGTTCGCCGCCTCCAGCGCGGACGCGATCTTCAGCCGGCACGGCACGCTGGAGGACGGGCAGAAGTTCTACGCGGACGTGAAGGGCCGGCTGGCCAAGTACGGCCGGTCCCCGGACCAGCTGCTGATCCTGCCAGCGGCCACGTTCGTGCTCGGCGACACCGATGCCGACGCCCGGGAGATCGCCCGCGAGGTCCGCTTCCAGCAGGTCAGCGGCCAGACGGCGATCATGTTCGCGGAACAGCTGTGGAACCGGGACCTGTCCGGCTACGACCCGGACGGCCCGCTGCCGGACATCGACCCGCTGCCGGGGGAGAACACGATCTCCCGGGGCCGGGCCAGCGTCCGGATGTACCGGGATCCGCTGGCCATCGCCGCCCAGTGGCGGGCCCTGGCCGCGGAGCGGAACCTGTCCCTGCGCGAGGTCGTCATCGAGGTGACCGGGCGGCAGACGTTCGTCGGTTCCGCGGCCACGGTCGCCGGGGAGATCAACCACCTGGTGCAGGCCGACGCCAGCGACGGGTTCATCCTGGTCCCGCACATCACCCCGGGAGGCCTGGACGTGTTCGCCGACACCGTGGTCCCGCTGCTGCAGGAACGCGGGGTGTTCCGCACCGAGTACGAGGGGACCACATTGCGATCTCACCTGGGCCTGGATCCGCTGCCCACCGGGCGCGCCAGCGAGCGGAACAGTGCGGTGGCCTCATGAGCGCCACGCCGCTGGCCGTGCTGGACCTGGTGCCGATCAGCACCGGGTCGACTGCCGCCGAAGCGCTGCGGAACAGCATCGACCTGGCCCAGCAGGCTGAACAGTTCGGGTACACGCGGTACTGGTTTGCCGAGCACCACCTGAACCCGGGTGTGGCGGGCACGTCGCCGGCCGTGGTGCTGGCCCTGACCGCCGGGGCCACGTCCACCATCCGGATCGGGTCCGGTGCGGTGCAGATGGGTCACCGCACCGCGCTGTCCACGGTGGAGGAGTTCGGCCTCATCGACGCCCTCTACCCGGGGCGGCTGGACCTGGGACTGGGCCGGTCGGCCGGGCGTCCCAAGAACGCGGCGGACGGCCCCAACAAGCCTCCGGCCGAGGCGTACCGGACCGAAAACGGCCTGCTGATCCCGAAGAAGTTCTCGTTCGAGCATCTGCTTAGCTCGCCGCGGTTCGCGCTGCAGAAGGGCCTGCTGCAACTGCCCGGTGCGGAGTCGCAGAACTACACCGAGCAGGTCAACGACGTGCTGGCGCTGCTGCGCGGCACCTACCGGAATGCGGACGGCGTGGAAGCGCACATTGTCCCCGGTGAGGGAGCTGACGTGCAGGTCTGGATCCTGGGCAGCAGCGGCGGCGAGAGCGCCCAGGTGGCCGGGGCCAACGGGCTGCGGTTCGCGGCCAACTACCACGTCAGCCCGACCACCGTGCTGGAGGCCGCCGAAGGATATCGGGCCGCGTTCGAGCCGTCCGGCGACCTGGCCCAGCCGTACGTGAGCGTGTCCGCCGACGTGGTGGTGGCCGACGACGAGACGGCGGCCCGTGAGCTCGCGGCCGGCTACGGCGCCTGGGTCCGCAGCATCCGCACCGGTGCGGGCGCGATCCAGTTCCCCACCCCGGATGAGGCGCGCGCCTACACCTGGACCGACGACGAGCGGGACCTGGTCACCGACCGGTTGGACACCCAGTTCACCGGTTCCCCCAAGCAGGTCGCCGACCAGCTGGAACAGCTCCAGGAAGCCACCGGCGCCGACGAGCTGATCATCACCACCATCACGCACGACCATGCCGACCGGGTCCGCTCCTACCGGTTGCTCGCCGAGGAATGGGCACGCCGCTGACCTCCCCGTCCTGTCCGGGGGTAGAAAGCGGCCGGGCCGGTCGTTAGCGGGCGGCCGGGGCGGCGGTGGTACTCTCGTCGCGCTCAGCGGATTGCGGACAGCCGGCGTACCTACTGCGGCGGAACAGGAAGCCAATGACCGACGAGACGCCTATTTCCTACGAGGCGGCGGTGCCCGGCACACCGGTGCTGAGCAGTTCCGGCGCCGAGATCGGCACCCTCGAGCACGTGCTTGAGGTGCCCGACCTCGACCTCTTCGACGGGATCGTGATCACCACCAAGGGCGGCCTGCGGTTCATCGACGCCGATCAGGTCGGCGAGATCACCCGGAGCCAGATCCGGTGTCACCTCGACGACGCCCAGGCCAGCGACTTGCCCGCGCCGGACGGGCCGCCGGTATACCGGGTCGACGCGCTGGCGGACACGGGGCAGAGCCTGCACGACCGCCTGGGCCGGCTGTTCCGCCGCCCGCGCTGGATCCGCGAGCAGGATTAGCCCGGGCGTCCGCCCCGGTCCGGCCCACCGGCCCCGGGGCGATCATGCCGAACACGCTGGCGGGTCAGCGGGACTGGCGGGACCGGCGGGCGCGGTGCGAGTTCGTGGTGTCGCTCTCCCGCTCGATCTGGAAGAACGATGACCGCAGCACCCAGCGGGCGAACAGCATCAGGATCAGGCCGGCGCCGAAGATGCCGATCAGCGACCAGATCTGCGACGCTGGCGCCGTCGCCAGCGACTTCACCACGACCCAGACCAGGAAGCCGGCCGCGGCGATGGGCAGCAGGCCCAGCACCACCGCGTCCCACATGCTGGTGAAGACGCGGCGCCGGTAGTAAACGATGGTGGCGAGCGCGGTCAGGATGTAGAAGATCGCGAAGAGCAGCCCGGTGATGTCAACCACGTCGGTGAAGGCGTTCTGTACCGAGGTGGCCAGCAGGTAGACCCAGGTGAGCCCGATGATCAGCAGGCCGACGAGGACGCTGGCCGCGACCGGGGTGGCGAACCGCCGGGACACATTGGCCAGGAACTGGGGCAGCACCCGGTAGCTGGCCATGCCGTACACG
>JBEKCN010000290.1:0-5601 GCA_050014855.1 Streptosporangiaceae bacterium
CGGTCAGGGCAGCAGCCGCCTCCTGTCGGAGGCCCAGGCCGCGGGACTCACGGTAATTGCCGAGCCCGCCCTCCGCACCGCCATCGACCCGGTCCGTGACGTCGTGGCGCTGCGCCGGCTGGTCGTCCTGCTGCGCCGGGAGCGCTTCGATGTCGTGCACACGCACACCGCGAAGGCCGGAACGCTGGGCCGCCTGGCCGCGCGCCGGGCGGCGGTCCCGCGCATCGTGCACACCTACCACGGCTTCCCCTTTCACGAGTTCCAGTCAGTCATGCGGCGGGCCGCTTACATTGCCATCGAGCGGCGGCTTGGGCGGTTTACCGATCTCGCGCTGTGTGTGGGGACCGGAGTGGCCGTGGAGGCGGTCCGCCGCGGCTTGATTTCACCCGAGCGGATCCGGACGATCGGTGTGGCTGTTGATGGCTTCGGCTGGTCAGCAGGGGAGCACGCCGGGTCCGCCGTTGCGTTGGCGTCCCAGCGGTCCGTGCAGGAGACGGCCGCGGGCGATCGCCTGCTGGGCGAACCGTCCGCGGTCCTTGTAGCCGCAGCCAAGCCGGCCGCAGCCAAGCCATCTGCGGCTGGGCCATCTGCGGCTGGGCCATCTGCGGCTGGGCTGGCCGCTCGCGAGATCGCCCGGCGTGAACTGGGCCTGCCGTCTGACGCGACGGTGATCGGCGCCGTGGGCCGGCTGACCTACCAGAAGGCACCGGAAGATTTCGTCGACATGATCCGGCGGCTCAGGCGCCCGGGTGTCGTCGGCGTATGGGTCGGGGACGGCGAGCTGGCCGGCCGGGTGAGGCAGCTGGCGGCCGCCGAACCCGCCGCCCCGGTCGTGCTGGCGGGCGAGCGTGCGGACGTGCCCCGGCTGCTGCCGGCGTTTGACGTTTTCGCTCTCCCCAGCCGGTACGAGGGACTGCCCACGGCCATTGTCGAGGCCATGATGTGCGGCGTTCCGGTGGTCGCGACGGCGGTGAACGCCGTGGCCGATGTCGTGGTGCCCGGGGAAACAGGCCTGCTGGTGCCGCCGGGGCGGCCGGACCTGATGGCCAGCGCGGTCAGCTACCTGCTGAGCTCGCCGGCTGCCGCGACGCGGATGGCCACGCAGGCCCAGGCCCGGCTGGGGGATCGGTACGGGATATCGGCCCTGCGGGCGGCGCTGGCGGCCGCATACGCCGGGCCAGCGATCCTCGTTTGAGCATATAGCCCACTAAAAATACATTTTTTCCGCGAGCTCAGGTAATCCGTGTGGCCTCGTGACACGTCTATATGGTGAGACGTGGGGGTTTGAGCGATGACAATGGTGGCTTCAGCTGTGTCGTTCGGTGACCGGCCACAGCGATCCAATGACCAGACCATCAGGCTGACCCTCGTTATCGGGGACGACCACTTGGTGTTCCTCGACGCTCTGTCGGACGTGCTGGAGCAGCAGAATTTTTCGGTGACTGCGGCCTCCACCCTGTCCGGGATCCTCGATGCCGTGGCGGATGGCCGGCCGGACGTCTGCCTGATCGACCGTCACTTCTGCCGCCCTGACGGTCCGGACACCATCGGCCGGCTCATCGCCGCGAGCCCAGGCACCAAGATCCTCGTGCTCAGCGCCGACCCGCACGCCGATGGTGTCCTGGAGGCGCTGAGAGCCGGGGCGTCCGGCTATCTGCACAAGACGCGCGGCATCACGGCGCTCACCGAGGCGATCAGCCGAATTCAGCGCGGCGAGGTCGTCGTCGATGTCCCCAAGGCCGCCGGCAGCCGGCGGCCTGCCCAGCAGGACGGCATGCATCGGCTGGCCGCGTACCTGACCATCCGTGAGCGCCAGTGCCTGGGGCTTCTAGTTGAAGGGCTGGACACGGCCCAGATGGCGGTCCGGCTGGGTGTTTCGCCCGCGACCGTGCGCACGCACGTCCAGTCGCTGCTGACCAAGCTCGGTGTCCATTCCCGGCTGGAGGCGGCCTCGCTGGCCGTGCGGCACCGGCTGCTCGAGGACCTGCCCGCGGCCTGACCACTCAGATCCCGGACCTGCCAGACCCCGGACCCGCCAGCTGGGCCGGGCGATTCCCCGTCCGGCCTGGCTCATCTGGTGGGCCCAGCGCGTGCGGCACGCTTATCAAGTCAGCTGCACCTAGCGCGATACATGCACCCGGCCTGCGGGCATCTGCGGGCTCGATGACCGCCGGGCCAGGTGCGTCTGCCGGTTAGTCTCGCCGTCCCGGCGGCTCCTGACTAACGCTGGGCTTTCCGTCTTTGCTTCGCTTAACTCCTTTGCCGTCCCCCGGCAGAATTCCCTTCTGGCGCGCCCGTTAATTAGCGTAACTGGCTGATGCTATTGGACCGGAAGCGTCGATTACGCTGCGTGGGCAGATTCTAATAGTGGCGGCACGATTACATAGGGTCACATTATTCCCATTGTCTCCGGTTACTAAATCGCTGCGGACAATGACGGAGAGTAACAAAAGTAGCGTGATGGTTGCGAAATAGCCCGCCCTCCTTTACTCAATCTCTTACCCAATCTAGCTGCGGAAGCCCCGTGGGCTACGGCAATGCGCGCGACGATCGCTCACTCTGCGTAGGGGTCGATGTCCGATATGTCGATGTGTCTGTCCGTAAAACGCCGGCCAAGATGTGGGTCAGAAACACACCGAGGCACGGCAGCGTGCCGCACAGCCGGCCTAAGGCTGTGTCCAACAAACCGCCGGGGAAAAAGAGCGGTTTGCCCAAGGGGGGCCACGTGCAAGGCGTAAATCGGAAGACCGCTGGGGGCTGGGTCTTTAGTCACCGGGAAATGGCACTTAATTGGCCATTCACAAGCATCGCGAACATTATTTTCGCGGAGCCTTCGGGCCGCCGGATTCTGGTCGGCGGATTCCTGGCAGGGTCTCCGGACCGGGTGGGGGAGTGAATCACATGGTGCTTTCCGACTTCTCGGGCCCCGAGGACGGCCACCGGCCGCAGCGGGACACGCAGACCGATGATCCTGTCCGCGTCATCCCGATACGGTCCTACCAGCCGGTCTCGGCCACGCTCGCGATCGCTGCCACCGTCAGCGTGGTCATCCCGGCCAGGAACGAGGCGGCCAACCTTCCGCACGTCTTCGCGTCGCTGCCGTCGTGGGTGGACGAGATCATCGTGGTAGACGGGCATTCGGTGGACGACACCGTCGCCGTCACCCGCGAGCTCTGCTCCCGTGCCAGGGTGATCGCGCAAACCGGCCGGGGCAAGGGGGACGCGCTGCAGGCGGGCTTCAACGCCGCGACCGGGGACATCATCGTCTCGATGGACGCGGACGGCTCCACCGACGGCGCGGAGATCATCCAGTTTGTCGGGGCCCTGCTGACAGGCGCGGACTTCGCCAAGGGCTCGCGATTCTCCGGCAGCGGCGGCAGCGAGGACATCACCCCCATTCGCCGGACCGGCAACCGGGTGCTGGGCATGCTGGTCAACCGCATGTTCCGCACGCAGTTCACGGATCTGTGCTACGGCTACAACGCCTTCTGGGCTCGCCACCTGGAAGCTCTCCGTATCGACTGCACGGGCTTCGAAGTCGAAACGCTCATGAACATCCGGGCGGCCAAGGCCGGGCTCCGAATCCAGGAGATCCCCAGCATCGAGCGACCGCGCCTGCACGGGGAGAGCAATCTCAACGCGATCGGTGACGGATGGCGAATCCTGCGGTTGATCGCCCAGGAGAAGTTCTCCTGGCTGGGCCACCGCCTCATCGCGGCACCCCCGCGCCCGGTGTCTCCGGCCCAGTCGGCGACGCCCCAGGCGGCCAAGATGAGCGGGGAAGGCGCGTGAGCCAGCTTTCCGTCTCCGTGGTCATCTGTGCGCACGCCAACGATCGCTGGGATGACACCCTGGCCGCCGCCGCTTCGGTACGCGCCCAGAGCCACCCGGCCAAAGAGCTCATCGTCGTGGTGGATTACAACCGGCCGCTGTACGAGCGGCTGCGGATGGCGCTGCCGGACGCCGTCGTGCTGGAAAACCGCGAGCGGCAGGGACTGTCGGGCGGCCGGAACACCGGCATCGCGGCATCCACCGCTGAGGTGATCGCCTTCCTGGACGACGACGCAGTGGCCGACGTGAACTGGCTGAGATGCCTGGTGGACGCCTACACCGACCCAAGCGTGGCCGGTGTCGGCGGCCTGACACGGCCGGCCTGGGACACCGAACGGCCAGCCTGGTTCCCGAGGGAATTCGACTGGGTGATCGGCTGCACCTACATCGGGATGCCGACGCGCCGGGCGCCTGTGCGCAATGTGCTCGGCGGTAACGCGTCGTTCCGGCGGGACGTCTTCGAGCAGGTCGGCGGCTTCATCAGCGGCATCGGGCGGGACCTAAGCAAGCGCCCGCTTGGCTGCGAGGAAACCGAGTTCTGCATCCGGCTCCGCCAGCAGATCCCCGGGGCGGTCCTGCTGTTCGACGAGCAGGCGATCATCTGGCATCGCGTCCGTGATGACCGGCGCCGCTTTGGCTACTACCGTTCGCGCTGCTACGCCGAAGGCCTGTCGAAGGCCATGGTGACGCGCGCGGTCGGGGCGACTGACGGGCTGTCTTCCGAGCGGCGGCACGCCAGCCGGGCCCTCCCGCAGGGAGTCGGCCGCGGCCTGGCTGATGCCCTGCACGGCGACATCTCCGGATTCACCCGCGCCGCGGCGATCGTGGCCGGTCTGGCCGCGGTGACCGCAGGTTACCTAAGCGGGACGGTGAGCGGTGGCACCGTACCGCGACGTCCTACCCTGGCGATCGGCACGGGCCCTGCCCGCGCCGCGGCCAGCGCCCCGGGACGGCCGCAATGACCGGCCCGGACAGGCATGAGGGACCCGGCCGTCAGCCGGGGGTGCCGATCCTTATGTACCACGAGATCGCCGCGCGCCCGCAGACGACGAGCCCGCTGGCGGTGCCACCCGCCGCCTTCGCCGCCCAGCTTGCCTACCTGCACTATCATGGGTATAACACGGTCACCTTTGCGGACGCGGCGGCCGCCCTCGCCGGCGAGGGCGGGCCGCTGCCCACCCGGCCGGTGGTGCTCACCTTCGATGACGGCTTCGCGGACTTCCACCGCGAGGTCCTGCCGCTACTCCGGAACTACGGGTTCACCGCCACCGTCTTCGTAACCACCGGCTGGATCGCCGATGCCGGAGGGCACAGATCGGGGCACCAGCCCGGCCAGATGCTGTCCTGGAACCAGATCTGCGAAGCGGCGGGGGCCGGGGTGGAGATCGGGGCGCACAGCCATGGGCACCCGCAGCTCGATCAGATCAAGCCGCGCCAGCTCCTTCACGAGCTGACTCTCAGCAAGGCCTTGCTGGAAGACGGGATCGGCCAGGCCGTGCCCAGCCTGGCCTATCCCTTCGGTTACTCCAGCTCAGGGGTGCGGCAGGCGGCGCGGGCCACCGGCTACCGGCATGCGTGCGCGGTGGCCAATGCGATGGCCCGGCCCGGCGGCGACCGTTACACGCTGCCGCGCCTGACGGTCCGCGCGTCGACCAGCCAGGCTCGTTTCGAACGAATCGTCCGGGGGGGCAATTCAATGATTTACCTTAAGGATCACGCGCTGACCAAGGGGTTCGCGGTAGTCAGGCGCTCCAGAGCCGCACTGGCGGG
>JBEKCN010000291.1:0-5594 GCA_050014855.1 Streptosporangiaceae bacterium
GACATCACGCGCCTGCACGGCATCGGCTCCGGCGCCGATGGCTCCGGCCTTAGTGCGAATCCCGGTTGACTTGATCTCCGCTAGAACCAAGCAGGAAGTCCAGGTCAGCACCGGTCTCGGCGCCCTTCACGCTGTTCACGTAGAGCAGTTCCCAGCCACGCCGAGGGCTGGCTACGGCCGCCGCCATCGCGGGGGCCACCGGCCGGTCACGCAGCTCGCCGTCCGGCAGCTCCACATCGACCCGGCGCCCGGGCACGTCGAGCACGATCCAGTCGCCGGTCCGTATCTTGCTGAGCGGCCCGCCTGCCGCCCCCTCTGGGGACACGTGCAGCACCACCGTGCCGTACGCGGTCCCGCTCATCCGGCCGTCGCAGATCCGCACCATGTCGCGCACACCCTCGCGGAGCAGCTTGGCGGGCAGCGGCATGTTCGACACCTCGGGCATGCCCGGGTAGCCGCGCGGCCCGCAGCCGCGGAGCACCAGCACGGAGTCGGGGTCGACCTCCAGTTCCGGGTCGTCGATGCGGGCATGCAGGTCCTCGATCGAGTCGAACACCACCGCCCGGCCACGGTGCTGCAGCAGATGGGGTGAGGCCGCCGCCGGCTTGATGATCGCGCCATCGGGGGCCAGGTTGCCGCGTAGAACGGCGATGCCGGCCGCATCCTGCACCGGATCGTGGCGGCCCCGGATGACATCGCGGTCCCAGATCCCGGCCTCAGCCAGGCAGTGCACCAGCGGACGGCCGGTCACGGTGAGCGCCGCAGGGTCGAGCAGATCCTCCACCTCATGCAGGACAGCCAGCAGGCCACCGGCCCGGTGGAAGTCCTCCATCAGATGCTGCCCGGCGGGCTGCAGGTTGACCAGCAGCGGCACATCCGCGCCGATACGGTCGAAATCGTCCAGGCTGAGCGGAATCCCCAGGCGCCCGGCGATGGCCAGCAGGTGCACGACGGCATTGGTCGATCCGCCCAGTGCGGCCAGGGCCACGATCGCGTTGCGGAACGAGGCGGCCGACAGCACCTGGCTGGGACGCCGGCCCTCCTGGGCCATTTCGACGGCCAGGACACCCGTGCCGTGCGCCTGGGCGAGCAGCCGGCTATCCGGGGCAGGCAGGCCGGCCGTACCGGGCAGCGTGGTGCCGAGCGCTTCGGCCAGCAGGCCCATGGTGGAGGCGGTCCCCATCGTGTTGCAGTGCCCACGGCTGCGGATCATTGACGATTCCGACTGGAGGAACTCTTCCTGCGACAGCTTGCCCGCGCGGACGTCCTCGCTCAGTCGCCACACGTCGGTCCCGCAGCCCAGCGGCACGCCGCGGAACGTCCCGGTCAGCATGGGCCCACCCGGCACGACGACCGCGGGCAGGTCAACGGACGCCGCGCCCATCAGCAGTGCAGGGATAGTCTTGTCGCAGCCGCCGAGGAGCACGACGCCGTCGATCGGGTTGGCCCGGATCATCTCCTCAATCGCCATGGCGGCCATGTTCCGCCACAGCATCGCGGTGGGCCGCACCTGGGTCTCGCCCAGCGACACCACCGGCATGTCGAGCGGGACCCCGCCGGCCTCCCACACGCCGGCGGCGACGTGCTCGGCGACTTCGGTCAGGTGGCGGTTGCACGGCACCAGGTCGGAGGCCGTGTTGGCGATCGCGATCTGCGGGCGGCCGGTAAAGGCAGAGTCGGGCGCGCCGCGGCGCATCCACGCCCGGTGGATGTATGAGTCCCGGTCCTGCCCGCCATACCACTGGGCACTCCGCAGATCAGCCATCTTTTCCCACTCCCGGCATCTCGGCCTAATATTCGGATCGCCATGGACGTTACCGTTTCGACCCTCGCGCACCGCGCCCGGACCAGCAGGTAACCGGGCGTGCGCGCATTCGTGATCACCGGGCCCGGCCGTGGCGCGGTGCAGGACGTCGATCCGCCGTCGCCGGCCCCTGGCCAGGTCGTCGTGGACATCGAGCGGGTCGGCGTGTGCGGCACGGACATGGAGTTCTTCACCGGGCACATGGCCTACCTGCGCACCGGCGAGGCGCGCTACCCCGTCCGCATCGGCCACGAGTGGTGCGGGGTAGTCGCGCGATCCGGGGACGAGGCGAGCGCCGCCTGGGTCGGGCAGCGCGTCATCGGGGACACCATGCTCGGCTGCGGGCGATACAGGCGCTGTCTCGGCGGGCGGCAGCATTTGTGCGCGGAGCGGTTCGAGATCGGCATACGCGGCGGCTGGCCCGGCGCCCTGGCTGAGCAGCTGCTCGTGCCGGCCAGTGCCCTGCACGCCCTGCCCGCCGGGATCGGGCCGGTCACGGGCGCGCTCGTCGAACCCGGCGGTAACGCCCTGCGCGCCGTCCGCGCCGCGCTGGCCGGCGCCGTGCAGGCCGGGCCCGTGCAGGCCGGGCCCGTGCAGACGGGCGCCGTGCAGACGGGCGCCGTGCAGACCGGTGCCGTGCAGACCGGTGCCGTGCAGCGGCTCCTGGTCATGGGCCCGGGCACCATCGGGCTGCTCGCCGCGCAGATCGCACGCTCGCTGGGCGCCGAGGTACACCTGCTCGGCCGCGACGAACCGTCGCTGCGGTTCGCCCGCGACCTCGGCCTCGGCCACACCTGGCTCCGCGACACCCTCCCCGCCCTCCCGTTCGACGCGGTTCTGGATGCGTCCACCGCCGCAGGGCTGCCGTCGCTGGCCGCCGAGATCGTCGAGCCCGGCGGCCGGGTCGCCTATATCGGCCTGTCCGCTGAGCCCAGCCCGCTCGATACCCGCACCCTCGTGCTGAAGGACGTCACCGCGACCGGCGTGCTCAGCGCGTCCGGCGGCCTCGCCGAGACGATCTCGCTCTACGCCAGCGGGGCCGTCGACCCGCGGCCGATCGTCGCCGCGACCGTCGGGCTGGCCGACGTGGCCGAGGTCCTGGCCGGTCACCGCCCGCCCGACTGGGGCGGCGCTCCCAAGATCCACGTGGATCCGCGGTGTTAGCCGCGGGACGACCCCGCATCGGTGGCGCCAGCGCGGTGCAGCTCGCGGGGGCGTCTCCTTTTTCCTGCTATCGCGTCGCGGCGATGAGGCAGCCGCCTATCCCGGCCAGCACGATGCCGGCCAGCACCTTCCGCGCCTGGCGCGTGCCCGGTTCGGGAACGTGGAAAACCCAGACGCCGACGCTGGCGTTCACCAGGAGGCTGAGCTGGGCGATGGTGAAGCCCGTGCCGGTGCCCACCCGTGCCACCAGGGCGAGCAGGGCGAGGTTGCCGATGCCGAACATGACACCGGCGCCGAGCTGCGCGCTCGCGGCGCGTACTGCCAGCTTGACCGGCTCGCCAGCCGGGAGAGCCAAGGCGAGGGCAGCACCCAGGATTCCCAGAGAGAGCGGGAAATCGCTCACCTGGGCGGGAACCGCGGCCCACTGCGCCGGCACGAAGTAACTCCCCCACAGGACCCCCGCCCCGCCTGCCCACAGCAGGCCGGCCCGCGCGGTGGTGGCGCGCCGACCGGAGTCGGCGGCCTTGCCTGGCCGCGGGGATGAGGAACTGGGCTGCCCGGAGGCGCCGTCCCGGGAACCGGCGATTAGCAGTACCCCCGCCACCAGGACCAGGAAGGCGACGCCCAGGACGGCGAACCGTGCGTTGGAGAAGCCGTCAAGCTCACCGAACAGCAAAGCGCCCCAGGCGAACGCGACAACGATGTTGAGCGGCGTCCATGTCCCGGCCGCTCGCGCGAGCCCGATCGTCTCCGACGCCTTGAACATGCAGTAGTTGCCCGCCGTCCACACCACGCCGCCAGCCAGCGGCAGCCAGAAGCCCCGCCAGCCGAATACCAGGTTGGCGCCGCTGGCCAGCAGAGCTATCCCGGCGAAGACGGCGTTGCCGACGGCCACGTAAAAGACCCGGGAGCGCCCTGGCGTCCCGGGCAGGAGCTGGGCGAGCGGAATCCAGCTGCCCAAAGCGGCCACCACAACGAACGCGAGCAGTATGGTCATGGCTTTGCCTGCTTCCTGGCCATGCCATCAGTCCTGGCCGCCGAGTAGCGCGCAGCGCCTGCGCCGTGTGCTGTCCACTCCGCAGTTTATCCTCGCTGAACGAGCATATACAACGAGCGAGAGGAAGGCCGAGGAATTCCGCGGGCTGACCGTGCTGGCCGGGGGGCCGTGCTGGCCGGGGTGGCCGTGCTGGCCGGGGTGGCCGTGCTGGCCGGGGGTGGGGCTGGGCGATCAGCCGATGGTGGAGGGGCCGGCTGGACGGCGCAGCGGGAGGTTCAGCCGGTGGGGCCGGGGTCTCGCTGGCTGGCCGATGCGGGGCGGGGGCCCGCCGCCGTACCGGTCCCGGCGCAATTCCGCACAGGTTCCAATCCCTTGACGGCTGTCCCCCGTAGTGAAGGTGAGCGACGGGTGACCGGCCGGGGCCTGGCGCGGGCGCACGCGATTGCATGCGTCATCGCTAGCCGAGGGAGACACGCGAATGGACAGCGGATCTGTCAGGAAACGGGCGGTGGGGCTGCTCTTCGTCGCCGCGGCGGCCGCGGTGGCCGGGGTACTCCCGGCCGCGGCCAGCACCGGCGCTGGCGGCTCTTTTGCGGGCGGCCTGAACACGGTGACCACGGTGGCCAGCACCGTCCCGGCCAACGGGGACGTCAATCCGTACGGGGTCGCGATCGTTCCGCGCAGCGACGGTCGGCTCACCGCCGGTGACGTGCTGGTCAGCAACTTCAACAACGCCGCCAATGAGCAGGGCACGGGCACCACGATCGTCGAGGTTTCACCGGGCGGCCAGCAGAAGCTGTTCGCGACGATCCCGGCCAGCTCCGTGCCGGGCGGGGTGGGGCTGACCACCGCACTCGTGGCCCTGCGCTCGGGATGGGTGATCGTCGGCAGCCTGCCGACCGCCGACGGGACTTCCGCGACAACGAAGCCCGGTGAGCTGTTCGTGCTGGGCCCCTCGGGCCACGTGCGGGAAGTCATCCGCGGCTACGGGATCGACGGCCCGTGGGACGCGACCGCGCTGGACCTCGGTTCGGAAGCCGACTTGTTCGTCTCCAACGTGCTGAACGGCATCACCAACGGCCAGCCGGCCGCCACCAGCCAGGGTGACATCGTCCGGCTGACGCTGAAGCTGACTGGCGCGGTGCCCCAGGTCATCGCCAGCACGGTGATCGCCAACGGGATATCGGTGCACACCGACCCGGCGGCCTTGATCATCGGCCCCACCGGGGTCGCGCTGAGTCCCAGCGGGACCCTCTTCGTCGCCGACACCGTCAACTCCCGCATCGCCAGGGTTCCGGACGCGATTTTCCGGTCCAGCCCGGTCAACGCGGGCGCCGCGTCAGCGACGGTCTCGGCCGGCGCGCCCCTCAACGGCCCGCTAGGCCTTACCCTCGCGCCCAATGGTGACCTGCTGACCGTCAACGCCGACGACAACAACCTCGTCGAGCTGACCCAGGCGGGCAAGGTCAAGGCCGTTCACGACGTGGATACCGTCGACCCGCCCGGGGGCGCCCTGTTCGGCCTGGCCGCGACCGCGAACCCGCGCCAGGTCTACTTCGTCAACGACGACACCAATACCCTGAACGTCCTGCGCTGATTCACGGGGCAGGGAGCGCTGCCGGCGACCCG
>JBEKCN010000292.1:0-5591 GCA_050014855.1 Streptosporangiaceae bacterium
GTACTCGGCTACGTTCAGCGGGCCGTCGACGATGGGGCGGCCATCTTCAAGATCCACCTCCAGGTTGGCGGCTTCCCGCCCGGGGAGCCGCAGCTCGACGCGGTCTGGGGGCTGCTGGCCGACGCGGGCGTCCCCGTGGTGATCCACGCCGGCCACGCCCCGGTCGCGGCCGCCCACACCGGCCCGGAGTCGTTCGCGCCGCTGCTGGCCCGGCACCCGCGGCTGGCCGCGATCATCGCGCACATGGGTGCCCCCGACTACGGTGACTTCGTCCGCCTGGCGGAGACCCACGAGCACGTCGCGCTGGACACCACGATGGCGTTCACCGGGTTCTTCGACGAGCTCGCGCCCTTCCCCCGTGACCTGCTCCCCCGGGTCCGCGACCTCGGGCTGGCCGGGAAGATCCTGCTGGGCACCGATTTCCCGAACATTCCTTATCCCTACGCCGAGCAGATCGCCGCGCTCAGCCGGCTGGACCTAGGTGACGACTGGCTCCGCGCCGTGTGCTGGGGCAACCCGGTCCGGATGTTCGGCGAGGATCACCTGGCGCCGCCCTGAGCGGCGCCCGCGAAAGGATCTCGATGAATAGCGGAATCGGGGGGCTGCGCTCCGGAAGCGACTGGTGAATTGGCCATCGGCGTAGCTGACCAGCATTCCGGTGGCGCCCTCCGCCTGCTCGGAGGCAATAATGACTGCTCCGTCGCCGGAATTGTCCGGGAGGCCGATGCCGGACAGGCTGCCTTGCCAGGGCCCCGTTATTCCTACTGCGCTAATGGAAGGTGATGTCCTTTTCCGCTCCTATCCTGGGAAGAATCCTCTGCCTACCTGCGAAGAATCCGCTGCACCCTCATGATGAGAAGAGGCGCTGTCTCCACCGCTGATAAAAGCCACATCGAACTTCCAGCTGGGCCGTGGTCACGTGCGGGCGGCCGGCGACCGAACTGGTAACTGGCAGCATTGTGCGCATGGAACTGAACGTACGCTTGCCGGTGATCGGGGTAGCCCGCACCAGCTACCAGGAGCTGGAGACCACCCCCATCCAGGCTGGTCTCAACCGCGCCGGGCGCGGCGTCGTCGAGATCGCCGAGCCATACCGCGATGGCCTGGACGGGCTGGCGGGCTTCGACTACGCCTGGCTGCTCAGCTGGCTGCACCAGCCGCGCGACCCGGCCGGCGATGTGCCCCTGCGGCAGGTTCCGTTCCTGCTGCGCCGCCAGCGACGGGCGATGGGCATTTTCGCCACCCGCGGGCCGCGCCGGGTCAACCCGATCGGGCTCAGCCTCATCCAGCTCCTGGATGTCACCGGCCAGGCCGTGGTGTTCGCCGGCGTGGATCTTCTCGACGGGACGCCCGTCCTCGACATCAAGCCCTACGTCACCCGCTTTGACCGGCCCCCCGGCGACCCGCGATGCGGCTGGCTCGACCAGCTCACCATCAGCGACGGAACCACCCCCGCGCACCTCGCCCAGCCGGGCGGCGACCAGTAGCGACGGCGTCCGGAGCGCCGTAGCTGTCTGACCGAGCGCAGCTGGTCAGGATCGCAGGGCAGACACCTGTTCCGAGCCGCGGCGGCGGCGGATGCTCAGGGCCGCGGCGGCGACGGGTGCCGGGGCTCATAGATCGGGAATTCCGAGCCGTCCGGCAGGCGGATCGCGGCCAGTAGCCCCCAGCCCTGGTCGGCAACATCCCGCGCCACTTCGACTCCCTTGTCCCTCAAGTCCGCCAGCGTGGCGTGGATGTCATCGCACATGAGGTAAAGCTCATGGCGGCTTGCACCGTCAGCTGGATGCACAGCAAGCTCGGCGGGGGGCAGGGCGAAAATGAGCCAGCCTCCGCCCGCATCAACCGACGACAGGCCGAGCACGTCCCCGAAGAACGCGCGGACCTGCTCAGCCTCGGGCGAGAAGACGATCGCATGCATGCCGGTGATCACGCTGTGATCCTAGGCTGTTGACGATGGCCCCGATAGATACGCAGCCGGCCGCTCAGGCGGCCTCAACGGGCCGTCGTGCGCCCTTTACGCGCAAGCGGAGCACGCTTTTCGGATCGCCCCAGCCATTGCGCGCGCCGGCGGAAAATCCGGACGTGAGCGAGGCGAAGCTGAACAGCGAGCCGATCGACCACGCGGACGCGAAGCTGACCAGCGAGGCGAACGACCCGATCGAGGCGAAGGATCCGGCCGAGCCGATCGACAGAATCGACCCGGCCGAGCCGATCGACAAAATCGACCCGGTGGAGCCGATCGACAAAATCGATCCATTTGAGCCGATCGACAGGATCGAGCCGCCTGCGCTGCCAGCCCGCGGCAAGCTGCGATTTTTCATGAGCCGATTGTGACACGGCCAGATCGAGGCGCGGGACGGGCGGCAGCCGGGCGCGCCAGCCGGAGCGGTGCCGGGTAGGTGGGATGGCCGGTGGGCGAAGGGCCGGGGGAATTGTCCGGGCCAGCCGGGCGGAAGTTCGCTCAGACAGACAGTTACTGCGCTAGTTGCGGGATTCGGCGGCTGGTTTTCTGGCCAGGACAAGCGTCAGGTGATGGCCGGGAAGGCCGAACCACGTCCGCCAGTCGAGGCGACGTACCTCGACGTCCACGCATCCGGGCCAGATGTCCGCGCCGGGCTTGCCTTTGATGCAATCCCGCCCGGCCGCTAGGAACTGCCCTTTCGGCCTATCGGTCGGCCTATCGGTCGGCCTATCGGTCGGCCTATCGGTCGGCCTCTCGGTCGGCCTATCGGCGTAACTGATTGCCAGCGACTGGAACGCTCTTGGCCGCGTTGCCCCTGGTTGCCCGCGTCCCGTACGGCCTGCCGCAAGGCGAGCGCGACAACCAGCGGAAACAGGCCTTGAACCGCCGACGTCAGCCGCTCGACCATACCCAGGTCACCGCCGCCGTCTTGTGCTGCGATCAGCAGCCAGCAAGACAACCCGGCGAAGATCACGGTCACCGTTGCGCAGCCGTAGACACTGAGGATCCACGATTGCGCCCGCGCGCGCCTGGCGACAAGTACGGGCCAGACCGCTGTCGTGACGACGCAGCTCACCGCGAAGGCGAGGTGGCGCGGCGTCGGGCCCGTGGCCGGTTCCGGAGTGGCGGCGATGCCGAGAGTAGAAAGGCCAGTCAGGATCAGCAGCATGCGCGCAGGCATGCGGACGGCAGTCAGGCCCGCGCCGGTCGTGATCTGGCAACTGCCCACCAGCAGCAGGGCCGCGGTCATTACCCACCGGTCGGTTCCCGAGTGACCAGCCAGCACGCTTATCGTCTGCCGCATCGGGCTATAGGAGGCCGGCTGAAGCGCCCCGGCAATCAGCCAGCCCCCGACCAGGACAACAGGCGTCAGCAGGGCTGTGCCTACCGCCCAGCCAGGGACTGGCCGGCCAGCCCGCAGAAGCCCTGCGCGATCGGCTGGCAATGGTTCGGTGGCGGCCGAAGCAGGGCCAGGGCGTAGGCGATCTCGTTCTGATCGATTGCGCGCGAGGTCTGGACGCGCAAGCTGAGTCATGGCGCCTCCAGGGCCACATCGACTCGGGCTGCCAGAAGGAGGCGCCGTTCGTTGTGCCTGGCGGCCTCGCTTTTGGCAACAAGCCAGTTTCGGCGACAGCACGACACGGGTCCGGGCTATTCCCTGTGCCGACAGTTCCTTTCCTTGTGCGGGCCGACGTCATCAACACCTACGGCGATCGGCGCGCCGCCCTGGACATGCTCGTCAGAGCCGCCGAACACGACGTCAATGCCGGCCGGGGCCGTGACGAGGGCGTGACGAGGGCGTGACGAGGGCGGCTGCGGGGGTGCCAGGGGCCAGAGGGGAACTAGTGCGAGACTGGGAACATGGTTTCTTCAGCTCGCTGCCTGGTGACCGGGGCATCTGGGTACATAGGCGGGCGGCTCGTGCCCGAGCTGCTCGCCGCCGGGTACTCCGTCCGCTGCATGGCGCGTGATCCAGGCAAGCTCAGCGACCGGCCCTGGTCGGCTCAGGTCGAGATCATGGCGGCGGATGCGCTGGACCGGTCCGGGGTTCGGCAGGCTCTGGACGGCATCGACGTGGCCTACTACCTGATCCACTCGCTGGGCACCGGCTCGTCCTTCGAGCAGCGGGACCGTGACTCGGCCCGGATCTTCGCCGACGCGGCGCGGGACGCCCGGGTCAAGCGCATCGTCTACCTGGGCGGGATCACCTCGGGCCGGCACGGGCAGCTATCGCCGCACCTGCGCTCACGAGGCGAGGTCGGGGACATCCTGCTGGGCAGCGGCGTGCCGACCGCCGCGCTTCAGGCGGCCGTGATCATCGGCAGCGGCTCGGCGTCCTTCGAGATGCTCCGTTACCTGACCGAACGGCTGCCGGCGATGGTCACTCCGATGTGGGTGGATACCCGGATCCAGCCGATCGCCGTCCGTGACGTGCTCCGCTACCTGGTGGGCGCGGCGGCGCTGCCCGCCGAGGTCAACCGGCGCTTCGACATCGGCGGCCCGGACATCCTCACCTACGCGGAGATGATGCGGCGCTACGCCGCAATGGCCGGCCTGCCGCCGCGCATCCTCATCCGGGTACCGGTCCTCACTCCCCGGCTCTCGTCCCACTGGGTCGGCCTGGTCACGCCGGTGCCCAGCGGCCTGGCCAAGCCCCTGGTCGAGTCGCTGCGTAACGAGGTCGTGGCGTCCGAGCACGACATCGCGGAGTACATCCCGGATCCGCCGGGCGGCCTGCTGCCCCTGGACCAGGCCATCACGCTGGCCCTGCGGCACGCCCGCGAAGGCAACGTCTCCACTAGCTGGACGTCCGCGGCCACCCCCGGGGCGCCCAGCGACCCGCTGCCGAGCGACCCGTCCTGGGCCGGCGGGTCGCTGTACGTCGACGAGCGCAGCAGCGTGGTGCACGCCGCCCCCGAGGCCCTGTGGCAGGTCATCGAGGGCATCGGCGGGACGTCGGGGTGGTATTCGATGCGCGCCGCCTGGGCGGCCCGCGGCATGCTCGACCGGCTGACCGGCGGGGTCGGCCTGCGGCGCGGGCGGCGCGATCCGCGGCACCTGCGGGTGGGCGACGCGCTGGACTTCTGGCGCGTCGAGGCGATCACCCCGGGCGCCCTGCTCCGGCTGCGGGCCGAGATGAAACTGCCCGGGCTGGCGTGGCTGGAGCTGTCCGTGGGGCAGAACGGCGACGGCCAGACCACCTACCGCCAGCGGGCTATCTTCCAGCCGCGCGGGCTGGCCGGCCACGCCTACTGGCGGTCGATCGCGCCGTTCCACGGCATCGTGTTCGGCGGCATGCTCCGCAACATCACCGAGGCCGCCGAGCAGGCCGACCAGCCGTCGCCGACCGCGCTGTCCGGAGCAGGTTGATCCGATATCTCCCGGAACGTTCATACTAGGGACTTTCCGAGGAGGTATTTGTGAACAGACTGATCGGCAAGCGCGCCCTCGTCACCGGGGCCAGCCGGGGCATCGGGGCGGCGATCGCCCGGCGGCTGGCCGCCGAGGGGGCGGCGGTGGCGATCAACTACCGCAGCGGCCGGGACGCCGCCGAAGCACTGGCCAAGGAACTGGCCGCCACCGGCGGCCAGGCCGTGGCGCTGCAGGCCGACGTCAGCGACCCGGA
>JBEKCN010000293.1:0-5567 GCA_050014855.1 Streptosporangiaceae bacterium
GGGCCACTGGGACCAGTCCATCGCTCTCCATCAGACGGCCCTGGTCGCTGCGCGCCAGGCGGGCGACCGGCTAGGTGAGGGCTGGGCCCTGAACTGGATGGCTGGTACGCAACTCCTCACCCGGGACTTCGCCGCAGCCGAGGCCGCTTTGCAGCAGGCCCTGGCGCTGCTCGATGAATTGGGCGACCGCGGCGGCCAGGGAGATGCTCTCAACGGGCTAGGCACTGTGCACTGGCTAACCGGCGATTATCCGGCCGCCGTCGCCCGCCACCAGCAGGCACTAGAGCTGTTCCGTAGCCTCGGCCATCAGCGTGGCCAAGCCCAAGCCCTCAACGGGCTAGGCGCCGTACGGTGCATGACCGGCGACTACGCGGCCGCCAGCACCTATCACCAGCAGGCGCTGGAACTGTTCCGCGCCATCAGCCACCAGCACGGCCAGAGCGAGGCACTCACGCATCTCGGCACCGTGCAGCGGCTGACCGGCGACTACCCGGCCGCTGGCGCCAGCTTCCGGCTGGCCCAGACGCTGAACCATGACCTCGACGACCGCTACAAGGACGCCTGGATCCGCAGCGAGCTTGGGGTGCTGCAACGGCTAACGGGCGACTACCTGGCTGCCGCCACCAACGATCAGCGAGCACTCGAGCAGTGGCGTAGCCTCGGTGAACGCTCCGGCCTGGCGCACGCGCTCAATGAACTCGGCCTTGTACAGCAGCTGACCGGCGACTGCCCGGCGGCCGAGGCCAGCCACCAGCAGGCGCTGAGGCTGTTCCGCGACCTCGGGCAACGACACGAACAAGCCGAGGCACTCAACAGCCTCGGTGAACTATCGTCCAGGTCCGCACGCAGCCAGCAAGCCGCCGACTACTACAACCAGGCGCTTGCCATTGCCCGCGGCGTGGGCGCGCCGCTGGAGGAAGCACGCGCTCTGGAAGGCATCGGCCGCTGCCACCTCCAAGACGGCGACACAGGCGGAGGCATCGCCTTCCTGCGGCAGGCACTCAGTATCTACAAGCGCATCGGAGCACCCGGCGCCCAGCGCATCCAGCAGATACTGCTCAGCCATCACGTAAGGACAGCCTGACCCGAACATAACCGCCACCTGGGTGTCGTGCCCTGGAACCCAACCACTGCTCAACCACGCGCGACAGCAACGCGCCGGGTGCCACCAACCGCCCCCTGTGCTCACAGCATCCTGACCAGCCCGAACAACGACTGCAACCGAGACGTCCCACGCAGGGAACGGTTACCGCAAACCGCTCCCGCAACGCATGAGACCCGGCCCAACGGACCGGGTCTGACCTGCGAGTCTGATAGTGGCAGGTGTTGGGTTCGAACCAACGTAGGCTTAGCCGACGGTTTTACAGTGAGCCGATCCCGGCCCATCGGAATACCCGCTGACCTGCTATTTCTCCATTTCGCGCCGCGTGAATACCGCGTTCTGTCCGTGTGGCGTCCGTAGTCCCGGAGCGTGCCTGGTCAGCGCGACACAGGTTTTGGATCATGTCCCATCAAGTCCAGCTGCATCTCACCGTCCCACATCCGTCCTGGACCCGGCCAGGCACGCCACTGAGCCACCGGTGATCCTGGCGGTTCCATTCGGCCCCACCAGGACGCCTCCAAGTGGACCCACCTGACGATGACTGGACGGCCAGAGATGGTTGCGCTCAGAGCGGCATCGACAAGGAACAGCAGATCAAAGCCAAGCCAAGATCAAAACGGCCTCGGAGTCTGACTGGCTGGGTGGGGCCGGATCAAGCCGTCATGGTGGGGCCAGCTGGAGGCGCCATAACCACACCGGCCTGCCGCAGCCGAGCCCGTACTCCCCGGCCGGAAATGCGCCGGATACTGTCCCACCTTGGAAATCCGATCTACACGACCATCTCTCACACGCGCTGGGTGCTGGCGGCGCCTCTGGGTCTGAGCGTTGCTCACGGAAAGTGACTACCCGTCGTAACCTGCCCACGCACACTCCCGCCGTTAGGCGCGGTTTCATCAAGCCGTCCGGGTCGCGCCGCGTGTATGAAAATAGTTGTTCTGCGTACGTTGCGTGGTGCCTGCCTTGGGATGGCTAGCCGCAGGAAATGCTCGTCCATGAGACCGCAGGAAGGGTCCGATCGCTGCTGTCCGGCCCCTTGAGACATGCTCTGCGCGGGGCCTGGGCAGGCAAACCTCCCGGGACTAGCGAGGTGCGCTGAGGAAGGCCTCGACGTCGGCGGCGAACTCGGCGTGGTGCTGGAACAGGAACCCGTGCGCGGCGTCGGGGTAGATCTTCACCTTGGCCTGCGGGATCAGGCCGGCCAGCAGGTAGGAGTAGTGCGGAAGGATCATCGGGTCGCTGTCGCCGTTGGCCACGAAGACCGGGTGCTTGATGGCGGAGACCCGCTGTAGCGCTGCGTGGTCGGGGACGCCCCAGTTGCAGACCGCGTCGTACTGGGCCTGGCGAGTGGCCCAGTTGGTGGCGGTGTCCCGGTCCTGGTTCCGGGCGTACATGCGCTTGAGGGCCTCCTGGCCGGCCTGCCGGCTGGAGTCGGAGCGGGCGAAGAATACGTCGAGGTACTCCTCCGGGCTGGTCTGGGGGGTGCCGACGGCTCCGGTCACCTCAGGGGCCCAGCCATGCATGCCGGCTGCGCCTTGCGGCGCCGAGGAGGCCAGCACAACCCGCCGGGCGATCGCTGGCCGGATCAGCGTGACCTCCTGGGCGACGAAGCTGCCGATGGAGAACCCGAGCAGGTCCACCTGGCTCAGCTCCAGGGCGGCGATGAACGCGATCGCTTCCCGCGCCATCTCTCCCATGGTGCTCGCTGTCGTTCCCGTGGAGCCGCCGACGCCCGCGTAGTCGAAGGTGATGACCCGCCGGCCTGCTGCCAGGGCATCAATCAGCGCGGGATCCCAGCTGTCGAGGTTGCCGCGGAAGTGCTGGAACAAGACCAGCGGCAGGGTGCCGCCGGCCTCGCCGCCGGTGTCGCGGTAGGCGTAGTCGATGCCATCGGCCGCGCTGACGGCCTTGTTAGGCAGGCCGGAGTAGGCGCGGTCCTCGGTAGTCGCGGCCATGTAAGTACCTTTCTTGCCGGTCCGCCTGCCTCCGAGTGTTCACGGAGGAGGAGGCATTCTGACGTGGTCGCACCTGTTCGTGGATCCAGGTCTCCGCCAGCGTGGTCCAGAGCTCGGTCTGGCCGGCGCCGCGGCCCAGGCCCAGGCTGTGCGGCCCGTGGGCGAACACGTGCACGGCGTGCGGGACGCCCCCGGCCGCGAGTGCGGTGGCGAGGCGGTAGGCGTGTTCGGGCGGGACGTAGGGGTCCTCTGCGGTATGCCAGATGAAGAACGGTGGTGAGCCGGGCGTGACCAGCGCGTCCAGCGAGGTCGACCGGCGCAGTTCCGGGCTGGCGTCTTCGCCCAGCAAGATCAGCCGAGCCGGGCGGTAGGTCTCGGTTTCCATCGAGGTGATGGCGTAGCCCAGCACTGCGAACTGCACGGCCTGGTCGGGCGTGGCGCCGGGGGTCAGGGCAGCCAGGCCGGCCAGGTGGCCGCCGGCGGAGAAGCCGATGAGCCCGATGCGCTGGGCGCCGTTAGCGCGGCGGCGGCTGATCTCGGCACGCAGCGCCTCGAGCGGCACCGGGTGGCGGGTGTGGAGAGGGTAGCGGAACACGCTGGCGGGAACGCCGATCTGACCGAGCCAGTCGGCTATGGGCTCGGCCTCGTGGGGGGCGTGCTCGGCGTAGCCGCCGCCGGGGCAGACGATCATGTGGACGCTGCTAGCGCCAGCGGCGGATGCGGTCACTGGCTGGTCCGGTTCTCGGCCTCGGTGACCGAGGCGGTGATGAGGGCGGCGAACTGGTCTGGGATCTCCTCCCAGGCGAAGTGGCTGGCGGGCAGGATAGTCAGCCTGCTGCCGGGGATTCGCTGGGCCAGGTACTCGCCGTTGGACACCGGGACTAGAGGGTCGTCGGCGGAGGCGAAGACGTGTACGGGCACCTGGATCCCGGGCAGCAGGTCACGCAACACGGGAAGCTGCTCCGGGTAGCTGCGCACATAACGGGTGGACTCGGCAAACCGGCCGTTCTCGTAGGCCGAGACGTAGTCTTCCCAGACCTCGGGCTCCTGGCCATGGGCCGCCGCGGGCTCCACGCTCGCGCCAAGCGTGGCGCGGTCCATGCCACGAAAAACCTCAATCCCCGGAGCGGCGATGATGTCGGCGAGGGTGCCGGTCACCTCGAGCGGGTAGGCCGCGCCGCCGCCGCCGATGACCAGGCTGGTGACCGCGTCAGGGTGGCGTGCGGCCAGGAACAGGGCCGCGCTGGCGCCCACGTCAGGCGCTACGAGGTGCGGCTTGCCCAGGCCGAGCTTGGAGATGAAGTGGCCGAGGAACTCGCCCATGGCGGTGGGGGTGAGCACGTCGGGCCGCCCTTCCGAGTGGCCAAACCCCGGCAGGTCGACCGCGACTAGCCGTCCGGTCTGGGTCAGAAGCGGCCAGACACGCCGGAACGCGAGCAAGCTTTCTGGCCAGGGGCTGGTGAGCAGGATGACCGGGCCATGGGCCGTCCCCGAGTCGGCGTAGCGAATCTTCAGACCATCGATCGGCGCGGTTTGCATCTGCATAGTCGCGGTACTCATGAAGGTCGCGCCTTTCAAGGAAAGAGGAAGTCGGTCCGTGCCTGGCTGGACTGGGTACCGTCTGGCGGTTCTATCAGGCCAGTCGCCAGGCTAAACCGGCCATTTACTCGGGCGGTAGGGCACTGGGTGGTGCTGACATCACCACCCAGATGGCCCAACGTAAAATCCACATCATGGCTGTTTCGACCAGCGAGCTTGGCGCGACTCTGCGCGACTGGCGGGAGCGGCTGGACCCAGGGGACTTCGGGGTGGCTGTTTCCTCGGGCCGGAAGGCCCACGGGCTGCGCCGCCAGGAGGTCGCCCAGCTTTCTGGTGTCTCCGTCGACTACCTGATCCAGCTTGAGCAGGGACGAGCCAAGGCGCCGTCACCGCAGGTACTCACCGCGCTGTCCCAGGCCCTCCGGCTGTCGGACGTTGAACGGATCCACCTGTTCTTCCTCGCTGGCCAGTCGTCGCAGGACAATGCGCGACGACACCGGGCAGTTCCGGACAGCCTGCGCCGCATGGTCCGCCAGCTGCCCGGAAACCCGGCGGCCATCTACGACCCGAGCTGGAGTCCGATTATCTGGAACTCGATGTGGGCCACGATCTTCGGTGACCCGAACGAGCGTCCCGAACGCGAGCGGAACAAGGTCTGGCGCTACTTCACCGGCCTGCCCACCCGGGTCCTCCGGTCGCCTGAGGAAGAGCGGCTGTTTGAGAAGCGCATCATCTCGGACCTGCGATCGAGCTTTGGGCAATATCCCGATGACGAGCAGCTGGGCCAGTTGATCAGCGACCTGCTCGCGGCTAGCCCCAGATTCTGCGAGCTCTGGAAGGCACGTGAAGTCGCTCCCTACGACGAGGAGCACAAAACCATTGAGCATCCCGAACTAGGCCTGCTCCAGCTCCACTGCGACATCGTCCGGCACGAGGGTCTTCGCGTTGTCGTCTTCACCGCGCCCGCGGGAAGC
>JBEKCN010000294.1:0-5552 GCA_050014855.1 Streptosporangiaceae bacterium
AAGCGGCCGGTGTCCTCGGTGACCCCGAGGAAGCGGGAGCCGCCCCCGAGGATGCCCGCGGCCAGCGCGCCCTGAATGGCGTCCGGCGCGCTCAGGTAGGTCAGCCGGGCCGCGATCGCGGTGGGGGTGAAGCCGTGGTCGGCCAGGCCGAGCAGCACCGCCTCGAACAGCCGGGCCTGCTGCGGGGTGGGCCGCCGCAGGGTGATCAGCCAGTAGGAGAGCTCACCGAAGCTGACGTTCCCCATCAGGTCGTTGGCCAGGTCCTGGCCGAGCAGGGTGATCGTGGTGCCCGAAGAGGTACCGAGCGAGGTCGGGAACGAGGGCACGGGCGGCTGGTCACTGCTCATCGGGCTGGGAGTCCTTTCGGGGCGCAAAACCAAGCCAGCCCCGGATGGCGTCGCCGTCGGCGTTCAGGGCCGGCGGGGGCAGCTCGTGCCGCGGAGGCGTCGCGGACATGCGGATGGGATTGCGGACGGTCGGCACGTCGCCGGTCATCACCACCGGTTCCAGGCCGAGGCTCTCGGCCAGCTCGACCCCGCCGCGGACGTCGTTGATCGGCCCGCACGGGATGCCCGCCTCGGTCAGGATGGCGAACCACTCCTGGGCCGACTTGGTGGCGAGCCGTTCCAGCAGCAGCGGCCGCAGCTCCTCGCGGTTCTCGTTGCGGTCCCCCACGCTGCGGAAACGATCGTCGTCGGCCAGCTCCGGCGCACCCAGCGCCGCGGCCAGCTTGCGGAACTGGCGGTCGTTGCCGACCGCGATGATGAGGTCGCCGTCGCCGGTGGCGAGCGGCTCATACGGAAACAGGCTCAGGTGCGAGTTGCCCATCCGGTGCGGCACCACACCGCCGGCCACGAACGCGGACGTCTGGTTGACCATCGCCGACAGCGCGGTGGACAGCAGGTTGGTCTCGATGTGCTGCCCCTCGCCGGTGAGGTCGCGGTGGTGCAGAGCGGCCAGAATGCCCACTGCCGAATGCAGCCCGGTGAACACGTCGAACACGGAGATGCCGGACCGGAACGGCGGGGTGTCCGGACCCCCGGTCAGGCTCATCAGGCCGGACACCCCCTGGACCAGCACGTCGTACCCGGGCAGTTTCGCTCCCTGGCCGCCGCCGAACCCGCTGATCGAGCAGTAGATCACGGCCGGGTTGCGCCCTGCGACGGACGCATAGTCCAGGCCGAAACGGGCCAGGCCGCCGGGCCGGAAGTTCTGGATGAAGACATCCGCGCGAGCGGCCAGCTCGTGAGCTACCGCGCGATCCTGCCCATTGGCCAGGTCGAGCGAGATCGAGCGCTTGTTGCGGTTGATGCCGAGGTAGTACGTGCCGACGTCACCGCGCCGGGGCGGGACCCACTCGCGGGTGTCGTCCCCGGCCGGGCTCTCGACCTTGATGACGTCGGCGCCCAGATCACCGAGCATCATGGTGGCGTAGGGGCCGGCCAGGATGCGGGAGAAGTCGGCGACCACGATGCCGGACAGCGGTCCCCGTGATTCTTCGGGCACGCCTGCTCCTTCGGTATATATTGGGCGCCGCTATACGGACACTTGTCCGCCAATCTGCCTGGCGCTGGCGCCCCATGTCAAGCGGGCGCCGGGCACGGCCCCGCGCGGACCGGCGACCTCGGCATGCGGCCGGGACTGCCACAGCGCCCAGTCCGCCGAGACCTCGCCCGCCGCCCGGATCAGCCGCGGCAGGTGGTCGTCGACCAGGGTGGTGACGCTCGTCTCGGCCGCGTGCACGGTCACGTTCATGGCCGCCCGGACTTCGCCTTCGCCGTCCCGCACGGGTACCGCGACCGAGCGGACGCCGGGGGCCAGCTCCTGGTCGGCCAGGGCCCAGCCCCGGGCCCGGACCGTGCGCAGCTCGTCGTCGATGTCACCGCGGTCGCGCGGCGCGGCCGGGGGAAGGCCGGACCGGCTGGGCTCGGCCAGCGTCGCGGTCAGCGTCTCGCTGTCCAGCGCGGCGAGCAGCACCTTGCCCTGGGACGTCTGCAGGGCCGGGAACCGGGTGCCGATGACAACCCGGAGGGTAATGATCTTCGGCACCGACACACGGGCGACATAGACGATGTCCGAGCCGTCCAGCTGGGCCATCGAGGAGGACTCGCCGGTCTGGCCGACGAGCTCGGCCAGGTGCGGGCGGGCGACGTCCCACAGGCCGAGCGATCCCACGTAGGCCAGGCCCAGCCGGAGTACCTTCGGGGTGAGGGTGAAGACGCCGTCCGTCTGCCGGACGAACCCGAGCTCGGCCAGGGTCAGCAGGAGGCGCCGGGCGGTGGGCCGGGGCAGGCCGGTGGCCTCGGCGATCTCGGTCAGGCTCATCCGGGGGTGGCGATCGTCGAAACAGGCCAGGACGTCCAGGCCCCGCGCGAGTGCCTCGACGAAGTCGGGCCCGGTGCCGCGTCCGGCCATGCCCACCTCCTGGCTGCTGCTCGCTCAGATCGTCTCGTTCCCCGCTATGTTCGCACAGCGGACCGCTTACCGGCGGCGCGCACGGCGTGGCACGGCTATTGACAGGGCACCGGCCGCACAGGCAAGGTTCCGTTATTCGCCGTTAGACGGACAACTGTACGCAGCACAGACTGCGGCCGGAACACAGACTGCGGCCCGGAACAGGGCGGAGGGATGGTTATGGCGGAACTGGTCGCGATCCTGGCCACCACGCATCATCCATTCTTCTACGCCACAAGCAAGCTGCCGCCAGAGCAGGCGCCTCCCTTCGCGGCCGAATGGGTACGCAAGGTCGAGGCCTACCGGGACACGCTGACCCGGGCCCGGCCCGACGTGCTGGTGATGGTCGGCTCGGACCACTTCCACCAGCTCTGGCTGGACAACATGCCGCAGTTTCTGGTGGGCAAGGCCCCCTTCTACGACGCCAACTACTACAACGAGGAACGCGAGTTCGGGCTGCCCCGGCTGCTGCTGCGCGGGCACGAGGAACTGTCGGCACATATCCTGCGCGCAGGCCTCGACGCCGGCTTCGACTTCGCGTTCTCAAACGAGCTGCGGGTGGACCACTCCATCACGTGCCCGATCTTCACCGTCCGGCCGGGCAACGACCTGCCGGTGGTGCCGGTGTACACCAACATCTTCGCGCCGCCCCTCCCCCGGCCCGAGCGCTTCGTCCAGCTCGGCCGGGCGCTGCGGGACATCATCAGCGCCTGGCCCAGCGACCTGCGGGTCGCCCTCATCGGCACCGGGCACCTGTCGCTGGAGCTGGGCGGGCCCCGGCAGTTCGGCGAGCACGGGCCCGACCCGGAGTTCGACGCGCAGGCCGTGCGGTGGATCGCCAACGGCGACATCGACGGCTGCCTGGCCAGCGTCACGCTGGACAGCCTGCACGCCCCCGGCAACGCCACCCACGGGTTCATGGACTTCATGCTGATGATGGGAGCGGCCGGCTACAACAAGGCCGACTACGTGGACAGCCTCGACCTGTTCCACACCATGGAGGCCTACTTCACCTGGTACCCGGCCGGAGCAGGCGAATGAGCAAGTACCTGGTCGACAAGTTCCTGTTCACCGTCGACCGTGACCCGGAGCTGGTGGAGCGGTACCGCACCGACCCGGCGGGCACGGTCGCCTGGTGGGAATCCGGGCAGGCGAACCAGATCCTCAACTGCATCACCGGTGAGGCCAGCACGTGGCTGTCGTTCACCGAGCAGGAGCGCGATGCGCTGTCGGTGCACGACCACGTCGCCCTGTTCCAGCTGGGCGCGCACCCGTTCCTGACCCTGACCCTGTGGATCGCGATGTTCGAGCGGGACTACCCTGAGCCGCTGCGCATGCAGCGCGACTTCGCGGCCAGGCTGGCCCACTTCAACCTGCCCTACCCCGACATCACGACCTGAGGTTCTAAGAGCCGGGGCGGCCGCCGATGAGAAGACGGGCTTCGCCGGGGGGGTCAGCACGGTGAGCAGGCCGGTCGCGGCCAGTACGGCGGCGAGCGCGGCGATCTCCAGCCGGACCGCGAGCGGGAGCCCCGTGCCGGGTGGCGCGGGCCGGCGCAGCCTGGCCCGGCTGGCCAGAGCCAGTGCGGCCGCGGCCGCGACGAGCGCCGCCTTGGCCACCAGGAACCGCCCGTAGGTGGTCGTCAGCAGCGAACTCACGGGCACGAGCAGGACGGCCGACAGTACCCCGGTCACCACCACGATCCCGAACAGCCAGGCCGCGGCCGTGCCGTAGAGCCGGAACAGGCCGCGGGCGGCCGCGGGCCCGGCACGCCAGGCGATCGCGGTGCGGGCCGTGTAGACCAGCATGCCCGCCCAGAGCACGGCGGGCAGCAGGTGGCAGTACGTGAGCAGCGCTCCGGCCACCGGAATCATGCCCTCCGGATGCGCGCGCAGGCCCTCGGCCAGCACGACCCCGCTCAGCGGCGCCACGCTCCAGCCCGGCCGGCGCAGCCGGAGCAGGAGCGCGGCCAGGGCGAAGCAGGCCAGTTCCGCGGCCGCGATCACGGCAGTGCCGCGGCCGCCCAGCCCTGCCGCCGGCGGACGGGCCAGGGTGGCGGCCGCGCCGGGCGCCGCGAGCACGGTGACCAGCAGGGCGGCACTGGCCACCAGGCCGGCGAGCGACCCGCGCAGCGCCCAAGGCGGCGGCAGCCGAGCCGGCGCGGCCGGCGTATCGTCTCGGGCCAGATACTGCCGGGCCAGGCCACGCCCGGCGAGGCCGCCCAGGGCGACGGACAGCCCGGCGAGCAGCAGCCATCGTTCCGCGCCGGTCAGCCACAGCGCAGGCGTGCCCAGCGAGGTGGCGGCTCGCGTCGCGTTCAGCCCGGCGCCGGAACTCACCTGCCTGACCGTAGTACTTCCGGCGAATCGTCCGGGGGCTCTCGGGAGGAGAGGGCGGAGGGGGCGGAGGGGGGCGGCGGCGAGGGCACGCCCAGGGTGTCGCGCTGGCGGGTGAGGAAGGCACGCTCCGCGCCGTTGGCCGTCCGCGCAAGCGCGGCATCGTAGGCGGCGGCGGAGTCCGCGGTCCGGCCGAGCCGGCGGAGCAGGTCCGCGCGAGCCGCGTGGAACAGGTGGTACCCGTCCAGGTCCAGCTGATCGAGCAGGCCGAGCGCGGCGCCCGGCCCGTGTACCTCGGCCACCGCGACGCAGCGGTTGAGCGCCACCACCGGCGTCGGCGCGACCACCGTGAGCTGGTCATACAGCGCGAGGATCTGCCGCCAGTCGGTGCCGCCGGCGATCAGCGCGTCGGCGTGCACGGCGCTGATCGCCGCCTGCAGCTGGTAAGGCCCAGGCTGGTTGCGGCGCAGGCACGCGCGCACCAGGTCCTGGCCCTCGGCGATCAGGGCCCGGTCCCACCGGCCGCGGTCCTGGTCGGCCAGCCGGATCAGCGAGCCGTCGGCGGCGGTGCGGGCCGGGCGGCGCGCCTCGGTCAGCAGCAGCAGCGCCAGCAGGCCGAGCACCTCCGGCTCGTCCGGCATCAGGCCGGCCAGCAGCCGGGCCAGCCGGATAGCCTCGGCGCACAGCTCGGAGCGGACCAGTGCGTCCCCGGCGGAGGCCGTGTACCCCTCGTTGAAGACCAGGTAGACCACGGCGAGCACG
>JBEKCN010000295.1:0-5549 GCA_050014855.1 Streptosporangiaceae bacterium
CGCCAGGCGACGAGCCGCCCCGGCAGGCAGGCAACGACAGAAGGAGGACGGTCGAGATGACCGACGGATATAGGCGCCAGCAGGAATCGGTGGCGGTGGGGGCCCGGGAGCGGCCGGTGCTGCCGACCGGTGTGCTCGGGCGTACCGGCCGGCTGGCTTTGCTGCCGCTGCGGCACGCGGGGCGTACCGCCGCGGCCGCTAGCCGGCTGTCCCGGGCCGGTGCTGACCAGGTCGCTGCCCGGACCGCCGAGCAGGTGTTCGCCACCTTGGGCGAGCTCAAAGGCGGGGCAGCGAAGCTGGGTCAGGCGATGTCGGTGTTCGAGGCGGCGATGCCGGAGGAGGTCGCGGCGCCCTACCGGTCCGCGCTGCGGCGGCTCACGGACGCGGCGCCGGCCATGCCTGCCGAGGTCGCCCGCCGGGTGGTCGCCGCCGACCTCGCCGTCGCCTACGGGCCGGGCTGGCAGGACCGGCTCGTGGCCTTCGATGACATACCGGCCGCGGCGGCGTCGATCGGCCAGGTGCACCGCGGGCAGTGGCGGACCGGCGAGGGCCAGGTGGTCGAGGTGGCGGTGAAGGTGCAGTACCCCGGGGTGGGCCAGGCGCTGCGCTCAGACCTTCGCCAGGCCCGGCTGCTGGCGCGGGTGATGGCCCGGCTCACCAAGCTGAACGTGTCCGGGCTGGCGGACGAGCTTGCCGGGCGCATCGTTGAGGAGCTCGATTATGTGCGCGAGGGGCGGGTCCAGGCGGAAGTCGCGGCCGCGTTCACGCACCGGCTGCCGGCCGAACTCGCCGCCGCCCGCGCCGCGGGGGCACACGAACCGCCGGGCCGGACCAGCGTCACGGTCCCGGCCGTCTACGCCGCGACCCCCCGGGTGCTCATCACCCGCTGGCTGGAAGGAGCGCCCCTGTCCGCACTGCTTGACGGGCGCACCGATCTGCTCCCGGACGGCTGGCGCGAGCTCGGCCCAGGCGACGCAGCGGACCTGGCCGCCCGGCTGCTCGGGCACGCCATCTACGCCCCCGCAGCGTGCACCGGCTGGATGCACGCCGACCTGCACCCCGGCAACTTCCTGCTGCTGCCGGGCGGCCGGCTCGGCATGCTGGACTTCGGTGCGGCCGCCGCCACACCCGGCGGCATCCCCGCGCCGTTCGGGCAGCTCGCCGCCGCCGTGCTCGCCGGGGACGGCCCGGCGGCGATACAGCTGGCCCGCCAGACCGGGGCGCTTCCCCCGGACGCCGAGGTCGACCCGCAGCTGATCATCGAACTGCTGCACCCGCTCGCGGCCACCGGGGCCGACACGAGCTTCACCTACTCCCGCGGGTGGCTGCGCGGGCTCATGGCCCACCTCACCGCACCGCGCTTCGCCCCCGCCTTGCGCAGCCTGACGCCGCCGCCCGAATACGCCCTGGTCTGGCGGGCGACACTCTCCGCCGCCGCACTCTTCGCCCAGCTAGGCGCCACAGTTCCCACCCGCGGCTTCCACCTGGCCTACTCACCCGGCTTCCGCGGCAGCACCCCCCGGCCCAGCCCCAGCGACCAGGCGGGACGCTCCGCCACGCCAGCTGAACGGCGCCAGCCCCGGGCTCGCACACCGGCCGGGACCCGGCAAGGGACACTCTTCGCCGGGTAGACCGGCACCGCCTCCCCCGCATACCGGGGTCGCACGGTACTGCTGGTCTCCGTCCCGACCGGATGGCGGGCGGCAGGGTCCAGGTCAAAGGGGTCCAAGCACCGGCTCTTGGCGGGTAACCACCCAGCAGGTCCGGCACTGCAGGAGATGAATGTTTGCTCGTCTCGGCCCAGCGCCGCCCGCGCAGGGCACCAAACCCTGATCGTGCGCGCCGGGCGCGTCGCTGGCCGAGACGACCGCGCAGGCTCACCAGGAAGGGAAGCAGCGCGCTGCACACATGGATGCGGAGCGGAGCGCGCCGCCTTGACCGGATCCGCCTCTGACCTGGCGGCCGTCGGCCAGAACCACTGCGCAGTCCCTGGACGGAACCCTAGATCGGAGTTGACTTATGAGCCTGCCGACCTGCCAGCAGCGGGTTCTCGACCGGATCGAGCACTCGCTGCATGCGTGCGACCCTCGTCTCAGGTCGATGTTCGCGATATTCACGAAGTTGACCAGGGAGGAGGAAATACCCCGGCTGGAGGAACTTGAACCCCGGTCGTTGCCGCAATGGGACTGGCTCAAGCGGCTGAAGCGACCCGGGCGGGGGCGGCGGACGGCGAGAGGCGCACGGGCGACGAGCGCGCCGGGTTGAGTGCGCGATTGCTCACGTTCAGGCCGCAGGGATCAGGCCGTTGCGCTCGGCCATGTCATAGAACCCGCGGCCGGGGTCGCCCTCCTGGTAATGGACGAGCGCGGAAATCAGCACGCCGTGCTCTGCGTCGCGTGCGTGTTACCGCGACTCCGGTGCCGGGGACTTTACATGCCTGGCCAGCCACCACTGCGCCTCGATCTGTCTCAGCGGCCAACAGGCGCTGCTGGCCCTCATCGACCGGGGCCCAGAGGTAAACGACTGGGCCAAGCAGCATGAGAAGGCCACCGGGCAGCCACCACCCGCCGCCATGACCCGTGACCGGGTTTCACGATGGCAGCGCGACAGGCTCGCCGCAGTAGAAGCCATCCTCACCCCGGACCGGCAGGCCCAGTACCGCTCCCTGACCGCAGAATACGGGCAGGCCCCCGACCTCGCCGCCAGCATTCCCCCAGCGGTACGGGACATCAGTTTCCAGGCCGGTAGCAGTGGGAGAACTCACCGCCTTGTCAGCTGATGACCTGGTGAACCTCCTGCAGACCTGGGAGCCGAGCGGCGACTTCCTCGGTCCCAGCCGCTTCTCCCTTGCCTCGAAACTCGGGGACACTATCCGCCAAGACGCCGCTCGGCGGTCTGCAGAAGCGGATGCGTTCATCGGGCTGCCTGCCGTATACGTGTCAGCCATCATCAGCGGCCTATGGCGCGCGGTCCGCGACGGAGCCGTCCTGGACTGGGATCCCGTGCTGCGCCTGTCCGTATGGGCGGATGCGCAGGCAGCCGCCGAGCTCGCCGGCGCAGCCGACCAGGACAGCGCCGAATGGCGCGATACCCGGCTGAACACACTGCGCTTGCTGGAGGCGGGACTCCGCCAGGGCGCTACCGAAGCGCCCGGAAGTGCCCGGGAACCAGCGTGGACGATCATCGAATCCGCCGCCGCTGATCCCGATCCCTCGCCTGAGGCCGAGGCGTCTGCCTATGAGCGAGGACAAGGCCCCGGCGAACTGGCCCTCAACCATGTCCGGCCGCAGGCGCTGGTCACCGCCATCGCATTCGCGCTGTGGGCGCGCCGCAGCGATCCGGAGATCGACCTGTCCCGGTTCCATGACCTGATCGGCAGGCGCCTGGACCCCCCGCACGAGCCCGCCCAGGCCGTCCGGTGGGTCTACGGGGCATCAGTTCCCCAGCTCGCCCACCTGGACCATCAATGGACAGCCGCGCATGCCACGGCGGTCTTCCCCGAGAATCCAGCCGAGCGCCACCTCTGGGAGGCAGCGTGGGATGCCTACCTCACTTACGCCCCGGTCATCCCCAAGGTCTGCGCGATACTCGCTGACCAGTACCAGACAGCCGCTGACCGGCTTCAGCCAGACGCGACCGGGCAACGACCCGAAGCCGCGCACTCCGCCTGGGACGGCACCTGCTCACCCGCTATTGGCTAGGCGAACTCACCCTCGACAGTCATCGCCAGCTACTGCGGCGGTATTACCGGAACGGTCCCGCCTCAGTCGGATCCATCTCATGCGCTTCCTGGGCCGGAGCCTCAGCAGCGCGAACGCGCTCGACGCTCCGGTCGCAGACCGTCTCAGGGACCTCTGGGAATCACGCGTCCAGGCCGTGCGGAACGGCGCTGACGCTGCCGGACTCACCGCATTCGGCGAATGGTTCGGAGCCGGCAAGCTCGGCGACGCTGGGAACTGCAGCAGCTCATCACGGCACTGTCTCTGGCCGGCCGCATCGAATCCGAGCACGAGGCCCTGCCACGACTCGCCGCACTAGCCCCAGCCCACACGAGCACGTGCATGACCATCTTGGAAGCATGGGTCCGCACTAGCCCACACCCGTGGACACTCCAGCAGCACGAGGAAAGCATCCGGGCGATCCTCAAGGCCGGCATCGCCAGCGGCGACGCCGCCACTGCTGAGACCGCCACCGCCATCGTCAGCCGCTGCATCACAGCAGGCATCGACCTGCGCGACGCCCTGACAACCAGTTAGTGATGCCGCATTGCTTGTGTCCGCTCGGGCCTGGGCATCACACGACAATCACCCGGAACCGGGTCTTCTCGCGATTCGAGCGCCGTTGACAGAGAGGCGCTCCGCCGCGTTCATCGGGTCCGGGCGGCTGCGGCAGCGCCGTACGAGATCAAGGAAGGCGAGAAGCGCCCCGTCTACGAAGTAGAGGTCGACAGGATCGATGCATCAGATGGTACGTGTGAAGCCCGCTGGCACCACGAGGCCCCGATCCCTGCCACCAGCAGAAACAGCAGACCGTAACCGCCGCTTAGGCCGGGTGGAAGCGCTGCTGCCCTATCGGGAATAGCGGGCCCGTTGTTCATCAGCCAAAGATGATCATGCCCGCGGTTGCTCCATGGTTGCTCGGATGTCCCGGTACGGCCCGGTAGCAGCCGGCACGAACCGGCACCAAATCCGTGGCAGCTCCTGCATATCTCCGCAGGCGGCATCACAAACGCGCAGGTAGAGCGAACTAAAGCGAAATACGGGGCAGCGGACTCTTAATCTGCGGGTTCGGGGTTCAAGTCCCTGGCGGCGCACCCATTCCGGCCTGGGATTATGCCCGTTCCAGGTCCCCTCGTGAAGACCGTTTCCGGGCCATGGTTGCTCCACGGTTGCTCGTCAGTCGGGACCTAGTCGCTGGGACCGCGCCAATCTCCTGGCCCAGGGGCCGCGTTTGGGTCAGCTGGTCTATACCTTTCGCTTGAATGCCTGGCCAGGCACACCCTGCCAATGTCACTACGCAGCGTGAGACCTCCTGGCGGTCAGAGCCGCCGTGTCGACGTGCTCGGAGCTGCAGCCGGCAGAGCCAGAATCTCCTTGTCCGCACTCACGCCGGGACTGGGGACCGAGCTCCCGCAACGGCGGGCCAGTCCGGCCGCACCCTCCAGTAGCCGGGTGGCATCCTCCTGGCTGTAAAGGTAGGGTGCGCGGCGGTGAGCGAAGCGAGGGAACACCCCGGGTGGGTGATACCTCGGCGGCGGGGTCGATGGTCGCCAGGTAGGGGCCGATACCTCTGGGATTGTGACCAGCCGGTACCGCCGCGGCGATCGGCGAGCTGCAACTCGTGCTCACCGACGTGATCACGCACCCGAGATGCTCGCGGTCGCCCGCCTGCTGATCAGCAGCCAGCGCATCCTGGCATCTAGCCGCAGGACATAGCCGCACGGCTCGGCTTCTCCTACCCTGGCAGCCCGCGCCCGCTCGACCCGCTCCAGAGCCACCTGTCCCGGTTACCCCGCACCAACGGAGGCGCCGCGGCCATCAGCATTCCCG
>JBEKCN010000296.1:0-5538 GCA_050014855.1 Streptosporangiaceae bacterium
GACACAATGGCCAACATCCGGCTCTCTTCTGATTAGTTGGCTGATCAGCTGGCGAAGTCCTTGCCGCGGATGGCCAGCAGCGCGACGACACCCGCCACGAACGCAATGATGGCCGCGACCAGCAGGATGCGGTTCAGGCCGGTGGCGAACGCGGCATGGGTGATCATGCCCACCTTCTGCCGGGTCTGGGGCGGGAGCTTCGCGATGAGCTGCCCGACCTCCCCGGACTGGACGGCGACAGCAATCCTCGGCCCCTGGCGGGCCAGGGCAGGCACGGCCGCCACGCCGGTCTGGACCGAGCTTTTCACCTGGCTGGAGAACAGCGTGCCGAGCAGCGCGATGCCGGTCGCGATCCCGACCTGGCGGAAGGTGGAGTTGATGCCCGAGGCCATGCCGGCGCGCTGCGGGGGCACGACGCCGACCGCGGTGGAGGCCAGCGGCGGATTGACCAGGCCGATGCCCAGGCCCCCCACGATCATCCCCGGGATGAGATGGGTCCAGGACGACCCCGCGTTGAGCCCGCGCATCAGCAGCAGCCCGATGCCGACCATGATCAGGCCCGGGCCGATCAGCAGCCTGACCGGCACGTGGGAGGAAAGCCGTCCGGCCACCGTGGCGGACACCAGGATCGCCCCTGACATGAACATCACCCGCACGCCGGTGGCCAGCGGCGAGTAGCCCAGGATGTCCTGAAGGTACAGCACGATATAGAGCAGCATCGAGAAAATCGAGGCGCTCAGCCCGAACGCCGCCACGGAGCCGCCGCTGAACGTCGGCAGCCGGAACAGGCTCAAGTCGAACATCGGGTGCGCGCGGCGCCGCTCCACGAAGACGAAGACCGCCAGCAGCACCGCCGCCGCGGCGAGGCAGCCGAGCACGAGGCCGCTACTGAAGGACTTCTGGTTCGACTCGATCAGGCCGTAGACCAGGCTGGAAAGCGCCACCGTGAAGATCACGAAGCCGGGCCAGTCGGGCCCGCTGGCCTGGGGCGCACGCGATTCCGAGACCCTGAGCATCGAGATGACCACGGCGACGATCCCGAGCGGCACGTTCACGAAGAAGATCCACCGCCAGGAAAGACCTGACGTCAGCGCCCCGCCCAGCAACGGGCCGATGGCGACGGCCAGCCCGGTTATGGTGCCCCAGACCCCGAACGCGATGCCGCGGTCCTTGCCGCGGAAGGCGTCGGCCAGCAGCGCCAGGGAGACCGCGAACATGATCGCCCCGCCGACGCCCTGCAGGCCCCGGGACAGCTGCAGCATCAGCGTGCTCTCGGCGAAGCCGCACAGGGCGGACGCCGCGGTGAAGACGGCCAGGCCGATCAGGTACAAGAGGCGGCGGCCGTACATGTCGGCCAGGCTGCCCGCGGTGAGCAGGAACGCGGCCAGCGTCAGCGCGTAGGCGTCCACCACCCACTGCAGGTCCGAGAAGCTGGAGTGCAGGGCCGTCTGGATGTCGGGCAGGGCGACGTTCACGATCGTGATGTCAAGCAGCAGCATGAACGTGCCGAGGCAGACCGCGACCAGGGTCCACCACTTGTTCCCGCGCTGGGTGCTCCCGTGCTGAGGCTGGTGCCCGGCCTCGTGCGGGCGGTCTCGCTGCCCCCCCTCGTGCAGGCCATGGTGCCCGTCCCGGGCGCGGTGGGGCGGGCGCTCCCCGACACCGGACAGGTCTTCGTGGGCTTCGGTCACGACGGCTCCAGTGGCGTAGGCGCTCAGGGCGGCGGTACGGAGGGATAGCGGATTTACGCAGGCAGGTGCGTCCGTCCTCCTTCTGACAGGGTCCCATGCGGTCCCGACACAGACGGTTCCGGCCCCTCCCTATGCGGCCCGACCAGCTCAGGTGACCGAGCCGCGCACGTCCTCGTCGCCCGCGGAATCGTCGCGCACGGGCCAGCAGGCGGCCAGCAGGGCCTCCCTGCCGTGCAGCTTGACCCGCTCGCCGCGGCCGAGCGACCGGGCCAGCTCAGCCTCGGCCTCCTCCACCCGCAGCCACACGTCGTAGGTGACCGGGCGGATTCCGCGCCGGGCGAGCGCCTGTTCCAGCGCCTCGACCCGGGATCCCGCCGGCCCCGCCGTCGCGTCCGGGTACCGGAGCACGCCGGGCCGGGGCAGCGGCGCGTCCTCACCCGCGGGGGCGCCGGCCAGGTCGGTGAGCAGGCTGCGGACGGTCTCGGCCGCATCGGACTTGTTGGTGCCGATCACGCCGGTCGGGCCGCGCTTGAGCCACCCGGCCACGTACTCGCCGGGCAGTGGGCGCCCGTCAGGGCCGAGCACCCGCCCGGCGGCGTTCGGCACGACGGCGTTGCGCTCGTCGAACGGGACACCGTCCAGCGGGACGCTCTGATAGCCGACCGACCGCAGCACCAGCTGCGCGTCAAGGGTCTCCAGCTCCCCGGTGCCCTGGAACGCGCCGCTCTCATCGAGGCGGGTGCGCTCCAGCACGACCCCGGTGACCCGGTCGGTGCCGGTGATCTCCACCGGCCGCAGCCAGAACCGGATGGTGAGCGTCCGCTGGGGACTATCCTGCGGCCCGCCGGCCGTCTCCGCGCCGCCGGCCGCCTCCGCGCCGCCGGCGGCTGCCGCGCCGCCGGTGCGCTCCCCCGCCGCCCATTTCCTGATCACGACCATGTTGCCGCGGACACGGCGGTCCGACTCGGCGAGCGACGCGCCCTGGCCGGCTCCGTCGAAGGCGTCCGGGTCGGCCTCGGCGGCCGGGACGATGACTTCGACGCCGGGCAGCTCACCCAGCTCACGCAGCTCCTTGGTGGTGAACTTGGCGTGCGCGGGGCCGCGCCGCCCGATCATGTGCACCTCACGGACCTTGCTGGCCTGCAGAGCCTCCAGCGCCGGCTGGGGCACGTCGGTGCTGCGCAGGCTGGCCGGTTCCCGGGCCAGGATTCGGGCCACATCCACCGCGACGTTCCCGACGCCGATGACCGCGACCGACTCAGCGTCCAAGGTGAACGTGGCGGGCCCGACGTCCGGGTGCCCGCAGTACCAGTTGACGAAGTCGGTGGCCGCGTAGCTGCCCGGCAGGTCCTCGCCCGGAATGCCGAGCCGCCGGTCCCGCATCGCCCCGGTCGCGTAGACCACCGCGTCGTAAGCCAACAGCAGGTCCTCGCGGGTCACGTCCTCGCCCAGGTGCACGCCGCCGAGAAACCGGACGTCAGGGCTTTCCAGCACCTTGCGCAGGTACTCGGCGATCGACTTGATCGACTTGTGGTCGGGGGCCACCCCGTACCGGACCAGGCCGTACGGCGTGGGCAGCCGGTCGTAGACATCCACCCGGACCCGCACGGGCCCGTCCGGGTCTTCGAGCGCGGCCGCATGCTTGACCAGCGCCTCCGCCGTATACAGCCCGGCCGGGCCGGACCCGATGACCGCGACCTCCAGCACCTTCATGCCTTACACCCTAGGCGCTCACTATGCCTCGGGATTCTCGCTCGCGGTGTCGGCTCCCGCCAGATCTCGTTCGGCTGAATTGCCCGCCGCCGGGACCTCAGCGCCGGCGCGGCGCGCCACCGCCTCGGTGATCTGGCGGGCCAGGTGCTGCGGCGTCAGGCCAGCCGCGGCGAGCACCTCGCCCCGGTCTCCGTGCTCGAGGAACTCCTGCGGCAGGCCGAAGGTCTTGACCGGGATGTCGACGTCGTGGTCGCGGAGCAGCCGGGACACCGCGTCGCCGTATCCGCCAACCCGGCCGTTGTCCTCGACCACGGCCACCAGCCGGTACTGGCGGGCCGCAGCCACGATGGCCTCGTCGACCGGCTTGATCCAGCGGGGGTCGACGACCGTGACGCCGATGCCGTGATCGGCGAGCCGCTCGGCGACCGTCAGGCACATGAGCGCCATCGGGCCGGCGCCCAGCAGCAGCACGTCGCGGCCGGCCCCCTCGGCAGGCTCGCGGAGCACGTCCATCTCGCCGAGTTTGCCGGTAGCCTCCACCTCACCGCCGACCGTGCCCTTGGGGAACCGCACCACCGTCGGCCCGTCGCTCACCGCGACCGCCTGGTTGAGCAGTTCGGCGACCCGGGCCGCGTCCCGGGGAGCGGCGATCTTCAGGCCGGGCACGACCTGCAGGATTGAGCCGTCCCACATTCCGTTGTGGCTGGCGCCGTCGGGCCCGGTGACTCCGGCCCGGTCCAGCACCAGCGTGACCGGCAGCCTGTGCAGCGCCACATCCATCAGCACCTGGTCGAAGGCGCGGTTCAGGAACGTCGCGTAGATGGCGACCACCGGGTGCAGCCCGCCGAGGGCCAGGCCGGCCGCGCTGGTCACCGCGTGCTGCTCCGCGATGCCCACGTCGTAGACGCGGTCCGGGAAGGCACGCGCGAACGCGCCCAGGCCTGTCGGGTGCAGCATGGCCGCGGTGATGGCGACCACGTCCGGACGGCGCTTGCCGATCTCCGTCAGCTCGTCGCCGAAGACCTGCGACCAGGTCTTCGTCGGCGCGCCGGGCTGGACAGCGGCCCGCGGGGTGCCCGGCACCTGGTGCAGGCAGTCATCCTCGTTCTCAACGGCCGGGCCGTACCCGAAGCCCTTCTGGGTGATCAGGTGCACCAGCACCGGGGCGCCGTAGTCCTTGGCCCGGCGCAGCGCCTGCTCGACCATCGCCTCGTCGTGGCCGTCGATCGGGCCCAGGTACTTAAGGCCCAGGTCCTCGAACAGCACCTGCGGCTGCAGGACGTCCTTGAGGCCCTTCTTGATGCCGTGCAGCGTCTCGTACACCGGCGGCCCCAGGACCGGGGTCCGGGACAGCGTGGTCTTGATGTAGTCCAGGACGTTCTCGTACCGCTGGCTGATGCGGACCGAGGCCAGGTTGTTGGCCAGCCCGCCGATCGTCGGCTGGTAGGACCGCCCGTTGTCGTTGACCACGACGACCAGCCGGGAGTCCTCGGCCACCGAGATGTTGTTCAGTGCCTCCCAGGCCATCCCGCCGGTCAGTGCGCCGTCCCCGATGACGGCGACCACCGCGCGGTCGGTCTCGCCGCGCAGCGTGTACGCCTTGGCCAAGCCGTCGGCGTAGGACAAGCTCGTGGAGGCGTGCGAGTTCTCCACGATGTCGTGCTCGGACTCGGCCCGGTTCGGGTAACCGGACATGCCGCCGCGCTGGCGCAGCGTGCCGAACTCGGCCTGGCGGCCGGTCAGCAGCTTGTGCACGTAAGCCTGATGCCCGGTATCGAAGACGATCCGGTCCCGGGGCGAGCTGAACACCCGGTGCAGCGCGATCGTGAGCTCGACAACGCCAAGGTTCGGCCCAAGGTGACCGCTCGTGCGGATAACGGTCTCGATGAGGGTGTCGCGGATCTCGCCCGCCAGGATGGCCAGCTGTTCCTGGCTGAGGCCCTTCAGGTCTTCTGGGCCTGCGATAGACTCCAGCACGGTCACGTTGGGGCGCTCCTCGGGTGGGACGGCAATTCCCAGAGTCTATTTGCGGCGCTTCCCGGGACACACGCGACACCCGTTCAAAGGCTGACGTGCGTGTCGCATAAGTCCTGAGCCGACGCCGTCCCAAGGCGCTGCCCCAGCCGCTGGCCTG
>JBEKCN010000297.1:0-5534 GCA_050014855.1 Streptosporangiaceae bacterium
CATCGGCGCCGAGCACCAGCTCGTCAGCGAAGCCCAGCGGCAGCTCGAGTTCGGCCTCGGCCGCAGGCAAGTTCCTGGGCTGCATGGTCACCGACACCGGCGGCATCGACGACCGTTCGTTCAACGCCTCCTCGTGGCAGGGCATGCAGGAAGCACAGGCCGCCGATCCCAGCAAGGTCTCGGTCACCTACCTGCAGTCGACGACGCAGAGCGACTACACGCCGAACATCAACACGTTCATCAGCAAGAAGTGCGGCGTCATCGTGACCGTCGGGTTCCTGATGGCCGGCGCCACGCAGACCGCTTCCCAGAAGAACCCGAGCGCCAAGTTCGCGATCGTGGACAACGCCTACACCCCGGCGCTGAAGAACGTCGACGCGCTGCTGTTCGACACCGTGCAGGACGGCTTCCTGGGCGGTTACCTGGCGGCGGGCATGACGAAGACCGGCAAGGTCGCGACGTTCGGCGGCGAGAAGCTGCCGACCGTGACCATCTACATGGACGGCTTCTACGACGGCGTGCAGTACTACAACTCCAAGCACGGCACTCACGTGCAGGTGCTCGGCTGGAACGAGTCCACCCAGAACGGCAGCTTCACCGGCAACTTCACCGACCAGACCGCCGGCCAGACGCTCACCCAGACGTTCATCACCGAAGGCGCGGACATCATCTTCCCGGTGGCCGGGAACGTCGGGCTCGGCGCGGCCAAGGCCGTCCAGGACGCGGACGCCGCGGCCGGCAGCCAGAAGGTGAACATGATGTGGGTGGACACCGACGGCTGCATCAGCGCCGCGCAGTACTGCAAGTACTTCATCACCAGCGTGACGAAGGGCATCCAGCCCGCGGTGAAGAACGCGGTCGTCACCGCCGCCAACGGCGACTTCAAGGGCGGTAACTACATCGGCACGCTGGCCAACGGCGGCGTCGCGCTGTCGCCGTACCACGATTTCGCCAGTCAGGTCCCGGCCAGCCTGCAGTCGGAACTGGCCACGATCAAGGCCGGGATCATCAGCGGGAAGATCCCGACCCCGACGAAGGCCCCGGTTTCGTAGGTCAGCCCTGATAGTAGAGTCTCCCCGGCCCGGGGCCCCAAGGTCCCGGGCCGGATACTCATGTCAGAACGGGACCGTCGAGATCAGGCAGGCAGGCGGGCAGGCGGGTGAACCTTGAGCTGCAGGGCATCACGAAGCGCTTTGGCAGCCTCGTGGCCAACGACCACATCGATCTGTCCGTCGCCACGGGTACCATCCACGCCCTGCTCGGCGAGAACGGGGCCGGCAAGACCACGCTGATGAACATCCTCTACGGGCTCACCCAGCCCGATGAGGGGACGATCCTGGCCGACGGCCAGCCGCTGATCATCCATTCGCCGAAGGACGCCATCGCGGCCGGTATCGGCATGGTGCATCAGCACTTCATGCTGGTGCCGGTGTTCACGGTCGCCGAGAACGTCACGCTGGGCGACGAGCAGACCCGGCCGCTGGGGCTGCTGGACCGGCGCCGGATGCGCCGCAAGGTGCGGGAGCTGTCCGAGCGGTACGGGCTGCGGGTCGAGCCGGATGCGCTGACCGAGGACCTCCCGGTCGGCGTCCAGCAACGGGTGGAGATCCTCAAGGCGCTGGTCCGTGACGCCCAGGTGCTGATCCTGGACGAGCCCACGGCCGTGCTGACCCCCGGTGAGACCGAGGACCTGTTCCGGATCATGCGCGAGCTGCGCGAAAGCGGGCGGGCCATCGTCTTCATCTCGCACAAGCTCAAGGAGGTGCAGGCGATCGCGGACACGATCACGGTCTTGCGCCGCGGCCGGGTGGTGGGCGAGCGGCCGCCGGACACCAGCGAGGACGAGCTGGCCGCGCTGATGGTCGGCCGCTCGGTCCAGCTGCGGGTGTCCAAGACGGCCGCCAAGCCCGGCCGGGTCATGCTGGACGTCCGTGATCTGGTCGTCCCCGCCGGTCACGAAGGCCCGGCGGGCGCCGAACACACCGCCGCCGTCAACGGGCTGTCCTTCCGGGTGCGGACCGGTGAGATCCTCGGCGTCGCCGGGGTACAGGGCAACGGCCAGACCGAGCTGTGCGAGGCACTGATGGGGCTGCTGCCGGTCGCGTCCGGCTCGGTGCATCTGAACGACCACGACGTCACCCACGCCACGCCAGGCAACCGGCTGCGGGCCGGGATCGGCTACATCCCGGAGGACCGGCAGCAGGACGGGCTCGTCGGCTCGTTCCCGATCTCGGAGAACGTCGTCCTGGACACCTACAACCAGCCGCCATATTCCTCCGGCCTGGCCCTCAACCTGGGCAAGATCCGGGCCACGGCGGAAGCGCGGGTGCAGGAGTTCGACATCCGGACCCAGTCGATCTCAGCGCCGGTCGAAACGTTGTCCGGCGGCAACCAGCAGAAGGTCATCCTCGCCCGCGAGGTGGGACGCGACGTCAGGCTCCTGCTCGCCAGCCAGCCAACGCGCGGCCTGGACGTCGGCTCCATCGAGTTCGTGCACCGGCGCATCATCGAAGAACGCGACAAGGGCGTGGCCGTCGTGCTCGTGTCTTCGGAGCTGGACGAGATCTACGCCCTGTCGGACCGGATCGCGATCATGTATGAGGGCAGGTTCACCGGGTTCCGGGAGCCCGACGTGCCGGTCGAGGAGCTGGGCCTGCTGATGGCCGGCATCGGCGGGATCGATACGCCCGAGACCGGGGAACAAGACCCTCCCAAACGGTCGGCACCGGTGGCTCCCGCGCCAGCAGCACCCGCGCCAGCAGCACCCGCGCCGGAAACGCCCGTGCCGGAAACGCCCGCGCCAGGGGAGCCCGCGCCAGCAGCGCCCGCGCCGGAAACGCCCGCGGCAGGGGAGCCCGCGCCAGCGGAGCCGGATTCGCCCGGCGATGATCCGACTGTGAGTTTCAGGAAGCCCGAGTGAGCGAGCAGGCCCCCGCGCCCGCACCGGCGCCCGTGCCCCCCGGCGACCGGAGCAGCGGGGACAGCCGGCCGCCGACCAGGCTGGCGCTGCGGGACGCCATCCTCGAGGGCAACTCCGTCGTCGTCACGATCCTGGCCATCTTCACCGCCATCGTGCTCGGCGGCCTGCTGATCGCCTTCACCAACACCACCGTGCTGCACGCCTGGGGCAACTTTTTCTCCAACCCGGGCAACGCGATCGCCCAGGCCTGGGACGCGGCTTCCGGCGCCTACGTGGCCATCTTCGAGGGCGCCATCTTCAACCCGCACACGGTCAGCGCCCTGCTGGCGCAGAAGTCGATGTCGGTCGCGCTGCACGACGGCGCGCTCAGCGCGGTGTTCAACCCGCTGTCGGAAACGTGCGTCCAGGCCACCCCGCTGATCCTGGCGGGCCTGTCGGTCGCGGTCGCGTTCCGGGCCGGCCTGTTCAACATCGGCGCGGAGAGCCAGTTCATCGGCGGGGCCATCCTCGCCACCTGGCTCGGCTACGGGGTGAGCCTGCCCCCGGTCATCCACGTCATCGTCTGCGTGCTCGGCGCGTTCGTGGGCGGGGCGGTGCTGGGCTGGATCGTCGGGGTGCTGAAGGCCAGGACCGGCGCGCACGAGGTCATCGTGACGATCATGCTCAACTACATCATGGCGTACCTGCTGGCCTACCTGCTGAGCAAGCCCTCGCTGCTGGAGGAGCTGGGCGCCAACGGCAACCTGATCAGCCCGAGCATCGCCGGCAACGCGCACCTCCCGCTGCTGGCCGGTACACATTTGCGCATCAACGTCGGCTTCCTGCTCGCGCTGGCCTGCGCGGCCGGCGTGTGGTGGCTGATGAGCCGCAGCACGCTGGGGTTCGAGTTCCGCACGGTGGGCGCCAACCCGAACGCGGCCCGCAGCGCCGGCATGAGCGTGCCCCGGACCTGGATCTTGGTCATGCTGATCGCCGGCGGCCTGGCGGGCCTGTCCGCCTCGACCGTCATCCAGGGCACCGACTTCAGCCTCAACTTCCAGAGCTACGGCACGTACGGGATCGACGCGATCACCGTGGCCCTGCTCGGCCGGGCCCGGCCGGGCGGCGTCGTGCTGGCCGCGCTGCTGTACGGCGCGCTGCACGCCGGCGCGCCGCTGATGCAGGCCTCGACCGGGGTCCCGGTCGACATCGTGCAGGTGATCCAGGCGCTGATCGTGATGTTCGTCGCCGCGCCGCCGCTGGTCCGGGCGATCTACCGGCTGCGCGCAGTCCGGGCCGGAGGCACCGGCCAGGTCTTGTCCAAAGGATGGAGAACGTGACGACACTCGCCGTTCCGGGACGGCTTCAGCTCGGCGTCGGCCGCCGGTGGATCGCGCCGGCCGCCTTCGTCCTGCTCGGGCTGGTCGACATCCTGGTGTTCGGTCGGTACGCCCACCACGGCGACGCGACGTTCGCCTTCTCCCAGCCGTTCGCCAAGGTGACGGTGCCGAACCTGAAGCTGCCCGCCGCGACGACCTGCTACGTGCTCGGCGCCGCCTCCATCGCCCTCGGCGCGCTGCGCGTGGTGGACGTGGGCAAGGTGGTGCGGCGGGTCAGCATCGGCCTGGTCCTGGCGTTCTTCGTGATCGCGCTGCTGTGCTGGGCCTACGCGGGCTCGCTGGATACGTTCAACGTGATCAACCAGTTCCAGGGCACGTTGTCGGACTCGATCCCGCTGATCCTGGGCGCGCTGGCCGGCTGCCTGTGCGAGCGGTCCGGCGTCATCAACATCGCGATCGAGGGCCAGCTGCTGATCGGCGCGTTCGCGGGCGCGATCTTCGCCAGCGCGTTCGGTGTCCTGTGGCTCGGCCTCATCGCCGGTTCGCTGGCCGGCGGTCTGGTCGGGCTGCTGCTCGGCGTGTTCGCCATCACCTACCTGGTCGATCAGATCATCCTTGGCGTGGTGCTCAACGTCTTTGTCTCCGGGCTCACCGGCTACCTCTACGACAAGCTGCTGGTGCCCTACGCCAACACGCTGAACTCGCCGTCGACCTACCTGCCGATCAAGATTCCGCTGCTGGGTGACATCCCGATCATCGGCCCGGTGTTCTTCGACTCGACGCTGTTCCTCTACATCACCTACATCCTGATCGCGGCGGTACAGGTCGGCCTGTTCAGCACCGCCTGGGGACTGCGGGTCCGGGCCGTGGGCGAGCACCCCGCCGCGGCCGACACGGTCGGCATAAGCGTCCGGCTGACCCGGTACCGCAACGTCATCCTGGCCGGGCTCGTCGCCGGGATCGGCGGTGCGTTCCTGACCATCGGGTCGGTCGGGTCGTTCGGTAAGGACATGTCGTCGGGCAAGGGGTACATCGCGCTGGCGGCCATGATCTTCGGGCGGTGGACGCCGCTCGGCGGGGTCGGCGCGGCGCTGCTGTTCGGCTTCACCTTCGAGCTGCAATCCATCCTGTCCACCGTCAACGTGCCCATCCCGTCATACTTCCTGCTCATGGTCCCCTACGTCGCGACGATCATCGCGGTGGCCGGCCTCGTCGGGCAGGTCAAGCCCCCCGCCGCCGACGGCCAGCCCTACATCACGTCATGACCGGGAGCGACGCGTGGGCTGAGGCGCTGG
>JBEKCN010000298.1:0-5520 GCA_050014855.1 Streptosporangiaceae bacterium
CGGCGTCGTCAGCGATGCACGAGCCCGAGAAGTTGTGACCACCGCCACGGACGGCCAGGTCCCGCCCGGATTCCCGCGCGAGCCGGATCGCGGCGGCCACGTCGTCAGCAGAGCGGGCCCGGGCTATTACCCATGGCCGCCGGTCGACGTCGCCGTTCCACACGCACTCAGCGCGGACGGCGTCATAGTCGGAGTCGTCGGCGGTCACGATCCCGCCCGCGAAGTCGCCACGGAATGACTTCAGAATGCCTGCCAACAGATCCGTCATCTGCCCCACCCCCAAGACCGCCGAATCCGGCGAGACTGGTCTTGAAGATATCGAATCGGAGGACAGCAAGCAACGGTAGTAACGGTCTCCACGGAAGTGGCCAAAAACCATCATAAACTGATGGCGCGCCGTTCGGCAAAGGATCACATTGTCACCTGCCTCGCTCAGGCCCAAAACGAATGAGCCACCATCCGCCAGGACTCCTGACATAGCGAAGGTCACCGACAGTTCTGAACGTTGCTGACCTGCGCACTTGCCGGGCTCGCTTGCGGCTCTGCCGCCCCCCGAAGCAGTGAAAATAGATGCAGTGAAATGGATGCAAGGTAATTGCGTAAAGCTGCTGCATCCGCAAATCCGTGACCTCGGGGAAACGTGACGGTCGAGGCGGTCTTAATTTAAGCTCTTCGGGCTCACAACCTCACACCGAATTTCACTCCATGCCAGAAGTCCTATACGCAGAACACCGAACAGCCTAATATGGCTTGTCGGCGGGGCAATTTTCGACCACGAAGACCGCCCAGTACGGCGGTTCATTGCGTGGCCGCTCCGCATCACTGCTACGGAGCGGTGATCACCGTAATGATCCTCTAACTAACGCGGGCGCTACCAGGTGACGATCTTCGAGGGCGTGCCGACCATGTACGCCGCGATGCTGCACCACCGGGCCCACGCCACCGCCGACACCTCGTCCCTGCGGACCTGCATCTCCGGCGGCGCCGCCATGCCCGTGGAGGTCCTGCGCGGCTTCGAGCAGACCTTCGGGTGCATGATCCTGGAAGGCTACGGCCTGTCCGAGACCTCCCCGGTCGCATCCTTCAACCACCCGGACCGGGTGCGCAAGCCCGGGTCGATCGGCACGCCGGTCGAGGGGGTCGAGATGCGCGTCGTGGACCTAAACGGCCACGAACTACCGGCCGGCGAGGTTGGTGAGATTGCCATCCGGGGGCACAACGTGATGAAGGGCTACTGGGGCAAGCCCGAGGCCACCGCTGAGGCGATCCCAGATGGCTGGTTCCGTACCGGCGATCTGGCGAAGGTGGACGAGGATGGTTATTTCTTCATCGTGGGCCGCCAGAAGGACCTGATCATCCGCGGCGGGTATAACGTCTACCCGCGCGAGATCGAAGAAGCCCTGCACGAGCATCAGGCCGTCGCCGAGGTCGCCGTCATCGGCATCCCGCATACCGAGCTGGGCGAGGAGGTCGGCGCCGCCGTGGTGCTCAAGCAGGGAACAACCGCCACCCCCGCGGAACTGCGGGCCTTCGCCAGAGAACGGGTGGCGGCCTACAAGTATCCCCGCCATGTCTGGCTTGTCCGCGCCCTGCCCAAGGGCCCCACCGGCAAGATCCTGCACCCCGAAGTGCAGCCGCCGCAAGACCTCCGACCGTGACAGCCCCGGTAGCCAGCGCCCATTATCCCCGCGACTTCCCTCGGCAACGCCTCGCGGTGACAGCCGATGGCGACCGAGTAGCCATCGACACCGTGGCCCGCATCGAACGAGGGCATCAGAGTGCGTCGGCGGATTTAGGTGCTAGGACAACGGATATGGAGGGTGGCGGAGCGGGCGGGCGGCGCACGGCAGTGGGGAGCGTGAGGATCACGGTGCGGCCGCCGCTGCGCGTCTCCTCGCACCGGAGTGTGTCGCCCATCGCTTCGGTGAGGTCGCGGGCCAGCCGGAGCGCCAGGCTGTCGGTGTCATTGCCCTGTTGCGGGACAGGCCCCTGGTCGGCGATGCGGATCTCCACGTGGCGGGCCAGGCCGACGGCGGTGAGGACGGGCGCGACGTCAGCGGGGCTGCGATGCAGGGCGTCGGCCATCAGGCTGGCCAGGATGCGGGTGAGGAACTCCGCGTCGGCGATCACATCGGGCAGGTCCCCGGACGTGCTGAGGGTGATGCGCTGGCCACCCGGACCCAGGTCGTCGAGGGCCGCGGCGACAACGTCGTCGAGATCGACTGGCCGGATGTAGGTCTCCAGCGCCCCGGCGTGCAGCCGGCTGAGATCGCTGAGGTCGGTGACGAGCCTGCCGATGCGGTCCACCGCGCGGCGCGCGGCGGCGACCAGAGCGGCGCGATCGCCGGGTGTGGCAGCGGCTCCGTTATCGGCCAGACCGGCCAGGGCCGCCTGGGCCGCGGCGAGCTGTTCGCGTGCCTGCTGACTGGTGGCGGCGAACAGGGCGGAGCGGGAACGGAGGTCGGCCTCGTGCTGGGCGGCGTGGGCGTCTTGCTCGTCTTGGCGGCGGCAGGTAATGCCGGCCACCACCTGGACCGCGCAAACGGACAGAACCCTCGTGTCATCTGCGCCGAGCACGCGTCCCCGCCCGGCCAGCGTGAAGGTCTCGCTGACCGGGAGTTCCACATCGGCTCCGGGCTCTTCGGGCGGCCGTTCGCCCGCGCTGGCCACGACGCATGGGCCTGCGTCATCCGGCCGCCGTTCCAGCAGGCTTACCGCGGCCAGGCCAAACATCTCGCGTATCTCCTCCAGCAGGGCGGGCAGGTCGCCGCGCCCGCCCAGCACGCTGGCCGCGAGCCGGCTGAGTGCGGCCGCCTCCGCGCTCGCGCGCCCGGCGCGCCCACGGCGCGAGCGAAGCGCAGCCAGGAGCCAGGCGAGCGCCGGTTCGCGCCGGCTTGAACGGTCGCGGCTGACCAGGTGCACGTCGATGTGCTCGGCCCGGCGCGCGAGCCTCGTCGGTGTGCTCTTGCCCGCGAGCAGCGTAAGGAGCCGGCTACGGCGGCTCGCACCGAGAACCATCTGGGTGGCATTCTCGGCGTAGGCGAACCGCAGCAGTGTGTCGGCCACGTCGTCCCCGGGCACCTGCTGAAAGCTACCGCCGAGCGACGCCACAAGCGCCCGCTGGGCATCCAGCGTCTGGGCATGGTCGGCCGTCAAGCCGTCGTCACAGTACACATGCACGGCGAGGAGGTCGCTCCCGGGGGTGCGAGCGGCGATCCTGGCGGCGCGCCGGATGACGGCCTCATCGTCGCGCTCACCGACGATGCCAACGACAATTCGCTCCCTGGTCTCCCAGGGTGCGGCGATGCCGTGCTCGGCGCGGTACCGCTGCAGGCCCTCCTCCACCCGGTCAGCCAGCCAGAGCAGGGCCAGCTCACGCAGTGCGGTGAGGTTCCCGGGGCGGAAGAAATGAGAGAGCGCGGCCTCGATCCGGTCCGCCGGGTAGACATTGCCATGCACCATTCGCCGCCGCAGTGCCTCGGGAGTCATGTCGACCAGCTCGATCTGGTCAGCGCGGCGTGCTACCTCATCGGGCAGGGTCTCGTGCTGTTCCACGCCGGTGACCTGTTTCGCCACGTCGCTGAGCGACTCGAGGTGCTGGATGTTCAGGGTGGTGATGACGTCGATGCCCGCGTCGAGCAATTCATCGACGTCCTGCCACCGCTTGCGGTTCCTGCAGCCGGGCACGTCAGTGTGGGCGAGCTCGTCCACCAGCGCGATCTGGGGGTGGCGAGCGAGGACCGCGTCCACGTCCATCTCGGTGAAGGCCGCGCCACGGTAGCTCATCGAGCGCCGCGGCACCAGCTCCAGTCCCTCGGCCATCGCCGCGGTCAGCTGGCGGCCGTGCGATTCAAGGAGCGCGACAACCACGTCCGTGCCCCGTGACCTGCGCCGCTGCCCTTCGGCCAGCATGGCGTAGGTCTTCCCGACACCGGGCGCCGCGCCCAGATAAACACGAAGCTGTCCCCTTGCCACACCGCGACGCTCCTCGCACCCTGAGCCGCGAGGTAGGGGAATTCTTCCCTGCTAAACGGGCCGAACGGCTCATCTGCCGTAGTCGAAGCCGAGGCGGCCGGCGGTCAGCAAGGCCGCCTGTCGCCAGTTCTTGCCCAGCACCGCCCTGATCGCGTCGCGTTCGGCCAGCAGTCGCTTGTCCGGGCCGGCGATCAGGTCGAGGGTGAGCCGCTTCCCCGAGCCGGTCGGGTACTCGATCTCAAAATCACGGCCGTAGAACTGGTGGTAGCGCTCAGGCCGAGGAAACCGCCCTCGAAGACGTTCTTGTCGCCGGCGTCCTGGCGGTTGACCCACCAGGGGAAGTTGGCCAGGAGCTTGTAGAAGACCCCGCCCAGGAAGTCAATGTCGCGCCCGCCGTCGAGGGCAAAGACCTCCAGCGCCCCGTCCTCCAGTCGGCCGAATCCGGCGATCCGCTCGCCTTCCACGCTCATCGCCACTCCTAGTCGCACGGCGCCCGCTACATGGTGCCACGCTAGCTGAACGGTGACACGGTGCGGCTATGCGCGCTCGCCCGCTTCAAGAAGGCGCCTTGCCTGCGCCGGGCAGAGCCAGCGGTGACCCGAGGGTGACCAGGAGATAGACGTGCAGGTCGGGGTGGGCGTGGAGCGCCTCGTTGGCCACGACGGTTCCCAGGAAGTGGGCCATCACGCGGGTGGGTAGCCCGGGAGGTGGAGACGCGCTGAGGGCGAGGCGCCCGGGTGGCGCGAGCAGATCCGGACCAGCAGCGCCGCCGGCCGGATAGCGAACCGCAGCGGCGGGGTGAGGTCCACCGCCTCGCCGTCGACCCCGGCGTGCACCGGTGCCGGGGCATTCACCTCCAGCCGCGGCGCGGTCCAGGCTTGCCCTGGAGAGTGCGGGCTGTCGCCGGGTGTGTCGAGGACGACGATGCCGAGCTGGCCGCTGTCCACCGCCGGACGGGTGCCTCCGATCAGCGGGCGATCGAGCGCGTAGGGGTTGTTCGACACGAGCACGACGGCGAGCTGATGGTGCTCGCGCCCCTGGTCGTCGACCAGGCACATCGCGGGCGCCTCCGCGCTCGGTCCCATCACCTCAGCCGCGATCTCCAGGAGCGTACGCGTCTTGGCGTCGCGATAGGCCGGGCTGCGGACCGCCTCGCCGTAGATGCCAAGCGAGACGTTGTTGAGAAACAAGCGGCCGTTCACCTCTGCCATGTCGATCTGGCGCTCGACCCCGTCGGTGAACGCGTCCAGGGCGCCGGCCAGGTCGTGCCGGTCCACGCCTACGTCGAGCGCGAAGTGGTTGCGCGTCCCGGCCGGGACGCACACAAACGGGATCCCGTGCGCGGCCGCCGCTGCAGCTACGACCGCCAGCGACCCGTCGCCACCGGCCATCCCGAGCGCGTCCGCGCCGGCCGTCACGGCCTCGCGGGCCAGCGCGGCCAGGTCCTGGCCCGCGGCGAGGATGACGGCCTCGATCCCCTTTGCGCGCGCCCGCTCGGCCACCCCGGCGCGTGCGGCCTTGCCGTCACCCGACCTCGGGTTGATG